>DASPXM010000134.1:0-26320 GCA_035637295.1 Verrucomicrobiia bacterium | reverse complement strand
CAGGATCGCCGATCTGAAGGGCAAGCTGTTCGGCGCGACACGCTTCGGCACGCTTTCCGATTTCGCCTCGCGTTTTGCGCTTGAGAAAAATGGCCTTAATCCCGAGCGCGACATCACCATGGTTCAGACCGGCGGCCAACCTGAAACCGTGCTCGCGCTGCTCACCGGCAAAGTGCAAGCGGCCGCCCTCTCGGTGCCGGCAACGATGCGCGCCAGGAAAGCGAACATGCGTGAGCTTCTGGACATGGCTAAATTAGAGGCGACGATCCATCAAAACGGCGTGGTGACGACGCGAAAATATCTCAAGACCAACGAGGATACGGTGCGCCGTTTTCTTAGGGCCTACATCGAAGGCGCCGTGCTCGCCAAAAAAGACAAGGCGTTTGCCACCCGCGTAATGGCCAAGTATCTTGGCACCAACGACCGCGAGCTTCTCGACGACGCCTACGAGCGCGTCACCTTGCACCTTGAGATCCCGCCGTATCCGACTGTGGAGGGCGTTTCCGTGCTGCTGAAAACTTTAGAGAAAGCGCAACCAAAAGCGCGCGAGACCAAGCCGGAAGATTACCTCGACGCGCGCCTAGTGCGCGAGATCGACAAGAGTGGATTTATCGACCGGTTGTAGAGACCATGCGCAAAAAACATTCCTGAAATCGTACCACGACCTCATTTCGAGATTTCGAGAATTCTCGAAACGTGGAAGTGTCCCGATAAGAATTCTGAGAACTCCCCCGGCTCACTTGGGGCGTGAATTAAAAGTTTCAGTCCTAATTCCTTCTAAGCGGAGCGTGGGCACTGAAGCAATTCAATTCAATCACTACGGGTTTGATTCCCCGCTGCTTGCTACGGAAATAACTATTTCCAGACCTCTTAGAGTCCGTCATTCCCGAATGCTTCTATCGGTGGTTCGACCGGGCTCACCACTGGCGAGACCCGAACTGGACCCCCGATTAAAACATTCGGGGGTGACACCTTTGGGATAAATTTCATCTCTATGTTCCGATACCCCATCAGCCTGCTGCAGGGTAGTTCATTTTTAGGGGAATCGAGATGTCGGGATAGTGATCCCGACTCATCACTATTTATTTCCACTTGCAAGGCAGGCACGCAGTCGAGTAGGGTCTTGTCGTTCGATTTGCAAGCCAGAAAGGAGTGTCACTCCATGGCGCGCTTTTCCACTTTCGCAAATTGTTGTCTGTCATTTCGGTTTTGCTTGGCGGTCGCGCTGGTCGTCTATGCGGTTTTGCAGAAGCCCAGCGCCGCCTACACCGCCTCCATACCCACCAGAGTTGTGATCGGATTTCCCAGTCCGACTCCGCGAGTCGCGCCCCTTTGGATCGCTCAAGACTTGGACTTTTTCGGCAAGTATGGCCTCACGGCGCAGGTGGTGCTGGTACGCAACAATCAGATGCTTGCCGCAGGTCTCGCGGCCGGTGATATCGACGTCGGCTACACGGGAGGAACTACGGTTCTCGGCGCGGCAGCGGCCGGCGTCGAGCTGAAAATGGTCGCAAACTTTGTCAGCCGCGGCCGGGGTTACCTGGTCGTGCGACCTGAGATCAGAAAGCCTGCAGACTTGGCAGGGAAACGGGTCGGTGTGCAAAGCATCGGTGGAACTCTATGGATGTACGTCATGCTTACTTTGGAACAGCTCGGGTTGGATACGGCGCGCGACCGGATTCACCTGCTCGTGATCGGCGACCAAACGGTGATCGGCCCGGCCCTGGAGTCGCAGGTGATCGACGCCGCGGTTTTGACCTCCCGCACTTACATCCCCGGCCTCAAACAAAAAGGATTTTCGGTGTTGACGGAGGTAGCGCCGTCGATGGCAGCGACGGGGATCGTCGCTCGAAAGAGCCTGCTGCAGAAAAATCCTGAGACTGTTGAAAACATCATGAAGGCATTGATTGAAGCTGAATATTACGTCCTAGCGCCCACGAACAGATCACGGGTAATCAAGACGATAATGAATAGGCTGAAGCTTTCCGATCCGTCGCTGGCGGAGGAAGGTTATGCGGACGCAATCAAGGAATTCGACCCGAAGCCTTATCCTTCCTTGGACGGGCTCAAGAACATGCGAAGACTACTAGCGTCGCAAAATCCTCGGCTCACCGACGTCAATCCGGCAAGTCTCATGGATGCGACTTTCATGCGTAAGCTGGAAGAAAGTGGTTTCCTCGCCCAGCTCCAGGCGCGCTATCGGGAATGAAGGAAGCTGTGATCAGGGTCAGGGTCCCAGAAGTGGAAAGAGATAACCAATTCGCAGAAGCCTGACACCGCTTACTCTTTAGATATCCGAGCATGACCCCAGTTTCCTCCGCGGCCGCTCACGATAGGGCGAATACTATCCGAGAAAGTTAGAATAAAATGACCTGATAAACATTGGTTTTTCTTTCAGCGAATCATCAGCCGCTCGGCTTTGCCGGAGTAGTTTATAAAGATCGTTTTCAGCTCCGTAAAGAAATTGAGTCCTTCCTCGGCCATCTCGCGTTCGCCGACGCCGGTGGCTTTGGTGCCGCCGAAGGGGAGCTGAGCCTCGCCGCCGATGGTCGGCTCGTTGACATGGACCATACCGGCTTCGACTTCTTCGACGAAGCGCAAGATGGTGTCGATGTTTTCCGTGAAAATCGAACTGGTGAGGCCGTACTCGACACCATTCGCGAAGGCGAGCGCTTCTTCCAGATTTTTCGCGGTGGATATCGACAGCACCGGCCCGAAGACCTCTTCTTTGAAGATCCGCATCTTCGGATCGACATTGTCGAAGATGGTCGGCTCGACGAAATAGCCTTTGCCGAGATGTTCCGGCTTTTTGCCGCCCAGAATCAGCCGTGCGCCTTCGTCCTGTCCAATCTTGATGTAGTCGAAATCGGTTTTCCATTGTTTCTCATCGACGGCGGGGCCCATATCGATCGATTCATCCAGACCGGGCCCGACTTTAATTTTTTTTGCGGCCTCGACGAGACGATCGACGAGCGAGTTCTTCACCTCGGGATGAGCGATCACGCGTGATGTCGCCGTGCAGCGCTGCCCGGTGGAGCCGAAAGCGCCGCCGTGAATGGCCACTGCGGCTTTGTCGAGGTCGGCGTCCGGCATGACGATGACGGCGTTTTTGCCGCCCATCTCGCAGGTTACCTTTGCGCCGCGCTGCGCCGCTTTGGCATAAAGCGCGCCGCCGATCTCGTTGGATCCGGTGAATGAGACGGCGCGGATGACGGGAGAATGAACGATGGCTTCGCCCACTACCGAGCCGGAGCCCACAACCATGTTGAATACACCCGGCGGACAGCCGGCTTCTTGGTAGATCTCGGTCAACAACGCGGCCGTAGCCGGCGTAAGCTCAGCCGGTTTGAAAATGACGCAATTCCCCGCCGCCAGCGCGGGCGCGGATTTCCACACCGGGATCGCCCAGGGAAAATTCCAGGGCGCGATGAGACCCACCACGCCGAGCGGCCGGCGAATCGTGTAGGTGAAAGTATCGCGCGCTTCCGAAGGAAGGGTTTTGCCGTGCATACGAAAGCCTTCTCCGGCGTAGAATTCCAGTAGCGAGATGCCTTTCATCACTTCGCCCTTGGCTTCCTTGAGAATCTTGCCTTCTTCGCGCGTGAGCGTGCGGGCGATCTCGTCGGCGCGTCGACGGGCGATGTCGGCCGCGCGCCACAGCACGCGGCCGCGCTCCGGTCCCGGAGTATTTTTCCAACTCCGGAAAGCTGCTTGCGCGGCATCGATGGCCCGCTGAGCATCTTCAGCCAGCGCGGCAGGAAACTCCGCGATCACGTCGTCGGGATCGGCGGGATTGATATTGCGCACCAGACGATTCGACTTCGGATGAATCCATTTGCCGTCAATGTAGGAACCTGTTTCCATCGATAATCCTCCGAACTCTTTGAATGAGATTTTCTTACTCCAAGGCGATCAGGATTTCCACTGTGTAGTGCGCAGAGAGACTGCGCCGATTAACTTTGGTTTTTTTCACGCCGTGGAAGGATCAAGGTGCAGTGGCCCTTGAGAATTTGTTTGTCTTCCTGGTTCGTTCCTTCAAGCTCGCAGGTAACCCATGGGTCGGACGAGTCGTCTGACTTTTCTGCGATCCGGGCGCTGAACCGCATCATGTCTCCTTCAAACGTCGAGTAAGTGTGCCGAACGCTGATCTTTCTGAGCCGCCCACGCGCACCGATCCAATCGGTCAACATGCGCATGAGCAAAGCCTGGCGATAGGCGCCGCTCGCGATAAAGGTGCTGAGCCCATTGTGCTCGCGGACGTGGTCCCGATCATAGTGGAGATGCTGCCAATTTTCCTGCAGGCCGGCCCAGCGCACCGTGTCAATAATTGTCAGCGGACCATATTCGCGTGGCGGGATTGGATCGCCGACTGTAACGTCGTCGAAATAAATCGGTTGGTTCATACAAGTCGCTATTCAGATTATTTGCCTGCTGTCGCACGGCCAATTTTGCTGGTGGCGTAATTCAATGCGGCGAATATCTCCGCGTTGTGCTCTCCCAGCTGGGGTGCTGCACCAAGTTGTTTTCCCAGGACACTCGCGATGGCTCCGTGGGGAAAATTGATCGTTCCAAATTCAGGATGATCCAGTTCCGTTAAAAATCCGCGCGCAAGGAGTTGCGGATCGTTGACTAAATCGAGCGGTGTGGAGACCGGCGAGGCGGGAAAGTGTAAGCGCTGCGCTTCCTCGACCAATTCCGTCTTCGTGAAGCGCTTCGCCCAGGCATGAAGGCGCTCCATGATAAAATCGCGCCGCTTGTGCTGGTTTGCTTCTTCAGCCAGTGATGGATCGGCGCTCAGCTCAGGATCTTGCACCCAGTCCAGGAACGTCGACCACCGGCCGGCACGATGAATCTGGCTGATCACCCAGTGGCCGTCTTTGCACGGCAGCGCGCCGGACACTGCGGTAATCGCGCCTTTGCTGCCGCGTCGCTCGGTGATGGTCCCGGAAAAGCTGTACTCGACCATCGCCTGTTCGATGAACGACTCGAGCGATTCGCGAACCGAAACCGTGGCGATCAAGCCTCGACCCGAAGAGTTGCGCACAAGCAACGCCGCAGCGGTGGCCACGGCGACGTAGGTCGCCACCGCCATTTCGGGGATATGGCCGCCCAGCGTAACCGGAACTCGATCGGGATGACCCGTCAAGGACATCAAGCCCGAGCGCGCCACGGCACAGAGCTCCGGCGCGTCGTCGATGATTTTAGTCACGACGAGCTTCGAATTGATCGCCTGGCAAAGCTCTTCGTCCACGGGCAGTGGACAGTTAGCCACCAACACATCGGCTTGGCGCAGCAAATCGAGCAGCAGATTTTGCCCTTCACGTGAAGCGACATCGAGCGTAACACTTTTCTTTCCGGCGTTTAAAAATTGATGATAAGCGCTATGCTCCAAATCCCGCTGCTCTTTGAGAAACGGCGCAAGCCGCCTAAGCTCGTCTCCTTCGGGAGATTCAACGCGAATCACCTCGTGTCCTTGCTCGGCGAAGAGCCGAGCTGCGTAGGCTCCCGTGAGAGTAGTCAGGTCGATCACGCGAAGCATTTATTTTACATCCTTCGGAACACCGGTAAATTTCTTATCAGGAAACACGGCGAGTGTATGACGCCGCCGCAGAACAATTTGCTGACGTGAATTCAGAACCTGTTCTTCCTGACTGATATAAATGCCCACGCCCGCTTTTCCTTGTCGCGCGACGATGTCGACAATGGAGCTCTGGGTGTAAAGCTGCTCGCCCGGATAGACGGGCTCGACCCACTCGGTTTCAGATCCGGCATTGCGCACGTTGGTGTATTCGCTCGGTAACGGCAGCAGGCGGCGCAGATCGGTCGAATCGCTATTCGCTCGTTCGGTGCCTTCTTTGAAGCTAAACGGCACCCAGCCGACCAGAATCGGCGGGAGTATGCGGCCGCGATAACCCGCGCTGCGCGCGTAATCATCGTCCAGCCAGAGCGGATTGGCATCGCCGGTGGCGTCGACATAACGCCGAACGTCCGCGGCACTGATAATTTCCACTGGCCGCAACGGTGTTTTTCGACCGATCCAATTGCGCAGCTCCGGCGTGATGATCGTCTCGCTCACTGGAGCACCTCGCGTCGTTTGAGCTCGGCGATCTCCGCTTCGGAACACTTTAGCCATTCACGCAACACTTCGACGCCATGCTCGCCTAAACTCGGCGCGCTGCGCGACGCTGGCAAAGTTACAGAAGACAACGAGAACGGCAGGGTGGTGGTCAACATCGTACCGACCCGCCGCTCCGCCATTCTGGAGAACGCTGTCCCAGAATCCGCGGAGTCGATGACCTCGTTGATGCGTCTGACTCGATCGGCGCTGATACCAACCGCTCTCAACCGATCTTCGACTTCCTTGCTGGAATACTGCTTTGTCCAAGCCGAAATCGCCTGATCGATCTCGTCGTGGTTTTGCAGCCGATCCGCTGCTGTATAGAAGCGCCGGTCCGATCCCCAGCGCTCCTGGCCGATCAACCTTGTCAGCGCATTCCATTGGTCATCGGTCTCGGCGCACAGAGAGCACCAGTTGTCGGTGCCGACGCAGGCATAGACTCCTTGGGGAGCATGGCGATCCGATCGGTTGCCGCGGCGGCTTGGAACTGTGCGGTTGACGGCGCTGCTTAATAATAAAGAACCGATCATCGCCGCGCTGCATTCAAATTGGCTCAAGTCGATGAATCTGCCCTGGTCGCTTTTTCGCCGCTGATCGATGGCTTGAAGGATTGCAAAGCAAGCATGCAGCCCGCCGATATAATCATTCCAGGAATTGGAGATCGCCGTCGGCGGATCGCCTTCTGCGCCGGTGACCATCATCAAACCACTGTATCCCTGAAGGTTCATATTCATGCTGGTCCAGTTACGACGCGGCCCGTCATGACCGTAACCGGACATGCTAACGTAGATCAGCTTCAGATTGGTTGCTTTAAGCCTTTCGTAATCGAGCTCGAGGCGAGCCATTACACCGGCGCTGAAATTTTCGATCACCACGTCCGACACTGCGGCTAAACGGGCGGCGATCTTCTGACCCGCTTCATTCTTCAAGTCGATGGCGATGGAACGTTTGCTGCGATTGGTATTCAAATACGACGCGTGGCGTCCGTCCTCGCTGACAAAGGTAGATGGCCAGGGATGATCCGGATGTTTGCTGCTTTCTACTCGAACCACGTCGGCGCCTAAATCGGCCAGCAGACGGGTGCAAAACGGGCCGGCGAGCACATGGGTGAAATCCAAGACGCGGATTGCCGCAAGTGGCGGGGGCAAGGTTGCCTGAGCATCGGTGGGCATGGCGTTAATGAATGTTCAGTTCTTTTTGCGCTTGTAGAAGTAAATCGCGGCTGGCCACCTGAGACAAGGGGATTTCTTTCTTAACGGTGCCGCGATCCAGCTCATACTGAATCAGGTCTTTCAGCGCCTGATCGGTCAAGCTTCCATCGGCACTGTAACACGGCAAGTAATTGTCAAAGGCTGCGCGGCTAATTGCGAGATCGAGTTTAAGCCATTTCGCGGCGATCCCCACCGATTCTTCTTGATGCTCTCGAATGAATCTGAGTGCCTCGATGCTGCCTTTAATGGTCCGCTTCACCTGATCGGGAGATTGCTTGAGTTTTTTGTCGGTGACGACGATGGCGTTTTGCGTCAGCGGCACATGATCGCGCGACCAGAGCAGAACTTTGTAGCCTCTCTTCATGCCGAAAATATCCGCAGGGGATGAAACGAACACCGCATCGAGCTTGCCGCCGTCCATGCCGGCGATTCTCGCAGTGTTATCGCCCGCGGGCAAAAGGTTGACATCTTTACCGGGCTCCATGCCCGCCCTGCGCAACAGCGTCACGGTGGTCAGGTACAGTTGGCTACCGAACGTGCTGATGCCGATCGTCTTGCCGCGCAAATCTGTGAGCTTTTGTACGTTTGATTTGACCAGCAGAAGATAGCCAAGCTTGTCTTGCGTCGTCATGATCAACTTGATCGGCAATCCCTTGATCGCCCCAGCGATTCCCGGCCCGGTGCAGACCGCATAGTCGAGATCTTCAGAGAGCAGCGCATTGGTCGCGATCGCGCAGGGCACCAATACATGCTCAGGCGCGAGCGCGTGTTTTGCGTAAAATCCTTTTTTCTCGGCGATCATCGTCGGCAAAAACCCAAGCGACACGGCTGAAATGCCGATGCGAACTCGGTCCTGTGAATAGGCCGCGACTGAGGGCCAAAAAAAGATACTGGCCAGCAGTATCATCAACGTCGCTTTGGTCATGGTTTTCCTAATCTGGTGAAAAAACCATCGTTATCGATTTCTTTGATCAGCGAGGCATCGAAAAAATCCGTGGCTTTCATGCCTTCGAGTTTTGGCGTCGATTCCTTCAAGTCTTCGATACTCGCCTGAATGGCGTCCTCACGCGGATAGGGTTTTGCGGGAATCGCGTCCAAGAACTGAACTCTATAGGTAAAGTCCAACAGTTTTGGATTCTCTACCCGCATATATTTGCGGAATACCTGATAGGTCAGTTCTTTGTTCTTTCGTCCGGCAGCGATGGCTTCACTATAGGCCATGAAAAATGCTTTGAGCCGTGGGCGCAGCTCCTTCAAAAATTGCCTGGTGGTATTGATCTCGCTTCCAGGAGAAGGTACGCCAAAGTCCTTGGGTTCTCCCAACACAGAGATTTTCTGGCCGCCCAATTCGGCAAATTGAAAAACTTTATCAGACTCACCGATGGTCGCATCGATCTTGCCCTGGAACATCAGTTGAATCCGCTTCTCCGATTCGCTCACGCCGGTGGGGATGAGCGATACATCTTTGCCTATGATGAATCCCAATTTAGCGAGGATGCGGCGCAGCAGAAAGTCCGTGCCGGCGCCGATCCTGCTGCTGCCGACGATTTTTCCCTTGAGCTCTGCCGCGGATTTGATCGACGGCAGGGCAATCAGCTGGTAGGGCAGGGCGCCGTTGGTCGAAACTGTAACGATCGGCGCACCGCGCGCTACGGCGCCGACGACTCCTGAGCTGGAATCCGTCGTCAAATGAACATTGCCGGCAAGCAAGGCCGTGAGAGAAACGCTGCCGGCGGCAATGCTCACGAGCTTCACGTCGAGTCCATGTTTCTCATAGAGTCCAAGTTCCTTGGCGATCCAAAGCGGAGCCCGATTGCCGGTGAAAGAACTGTAAGAAACGATCAAGGGCTCCAGTTTCTTTTCTTGAGCGTTGGCTATGCCCGCCAATGGCAGCGCCAATATCAGAGCGATTACTAGATTGCGCCAGACCATGGGTCTCCCTTCTTAAGCCGTTTGCAAGTAGAAAATGCAAAGCCTGGGCGATAAATAGGTGATTCAGTTTGACCGGTCAAACATATTATTTTCATGCAGGCCGACGATGAGAATACTTCAATGGTTGTTGCAGACTGACAATGGCGTTGTGGGTTGAACGAGTAGCATCAGGTATTCGCGGTCAACGGTCCAATTAATTTTCCCGCAGGTTTCTCCGAATAACGTCCAGATACTTGAGGCCGGATGCGGTGTTAAAAATAAGCACCTGATCGGCCGGACGGATCCATCTATTCTCAACCAGGCGGCGCAGCGCTGCCACGCATGCCGCGCCTTCGGGACAGAAAAAGATACCTTCTGCTTTTCCCACTCGGGGAATTTCCGCTAACATCTCATCGTCGCTGACGCTCACTGCGGTCCCGCCGCTCTCGCGGATTGCCTGCAAGATTAAAAAATCTCCGACCGCTTGCGGCACGCGCAAACCGGAGGCGACTGTTTGCGCATTTATCCACGGCTCCGCGGTTGTCTTGTTTTCGTCAAGGGCTTTGACGATCGGCGCGCAGCCGATGGCTTGAACTGATACCATGCGGGGCCGCTTGTTGCCGATCCAGCCCAACTGTTCGAGCTCACCAAATGCCTTCCACATGCCGATGAGCCCCGTGCCGCCGCCAGTGGGATAGATGATGACATCAGGAAGATGCCAATTTAATTGTTCGGCGATCTCATATCCCATGGTTTTCTTGCCTTCGACTCGATAAGGCTCTTTCAACGTTGAAAGATCAAACCAGCCTTCGGTGGTCTTTTTCTCCGCGATGATCCGGCCGCAATCATTGATCAGACCATCGATCAACGTGAGCTTGGCGCCGTACTGCTCGACTTCGATTTGGTTGGCCATCGGCGTATCACGCGGCATGAACACATGGGCTTCGATGCCGGCGCGTGCCGCGTAAGCGGCAAAAGAGCCGCCGGCATTTCCAGCCGACGGAATCGCGGCTTTTTTAACGTCCAGTTCTTTGGCCCGGGAAATCGCCAGGGAAAGCCCTCTGTCCTTGAAGGAACCGGTGGGATTTTGCGCTTCGTCTTTGATCCAGAGTTGCCGTAAACCAAGCTCGGCGCCGAGTTTCTGGGCGTCCAAAAGCGGCGTGTGGCCTTCTCCCAAAGAGACCAGATTGGCGTCGTTTTGCACCGGTAAAAGCTCGCGGTAGCGCCACAGTGAGGCGACTCGACCTTGGAGGGCAGATTTGACGAAAGCGGTTTTCGCTTTCTCGATATTGTAGCGAACCAGTAGAGGCGAACCGCAAGGACAGAGGTTTAGTAGCTCTGACAATGCAAAGCGTTTTCCGCAGCGTGCACAAACGATTTCTTGAGCAAAGGACATGGATTTGATTCCGAGCAATTTAGCCGTTTAATCATAGCCGTGGCGCTTGGGACTTCAAGACCGGATCATCTCGATTTTTTTGGCCCATTGAACCTTTGGCGTGTCGAGAAAAAACGGACCCATCGAAGCTTCTGATTCCCATGATAAGGCCAACCATCAGGAGCGGCGCGGGCAGGGAGTGACTAAGAAAAGAGCGCGGGGGAAGCGATATAAAATTGTCGGCGGAATAAGCGGCGACTGGGAGACACTTTATAATGCCAGTGGGTTGTTTTACGTTTTCGCAATCGCGAAAACGTGAAACTGTCAGCTTGGAACGTCGTCACCACGGGCGAGCCCCAGGTGCGTTCACAGATTCAACGCTTGAGCATCAGGGCTGCTGCGGCGGTACTTTGCGTTCTTGTTCCTGCTGAGGCTCCGGTTGCCGACGTCGCGGTTGCTGTTGTTTTTGCTGCTGTTGCGCTTGGCGTTGTTCTTGCGCTTGTTGTTGCCGGAGTTGTTGAGCGCGTGCCTGTTCCTGCCGCTGCACTTGAGCGTTGCGATCTTGCTCTCTTTGTTGCTGCTGTTGTCTGCGCTCAAGATCCTGTTGTCGTTGCTGCTCACGCGCTTGGCGCTCTTGCACCTGCTGTTGTTTTAACTGCTCGCGGCGCGCCTGCTCCTGTTGCTGCTGCGCCTGTGCTTTGCGCTCTTGCTCCTGCCCGCGGCGCTCAAGTTCTTGCTGTTTTTGCTGCTGCGCCTGACGTTCTTGCAGTTGCTGTTGTCTGAGTTGCTCGCGCCGCTCCTGCTCCTGCCGGTTCTGCTGTAGTTGGCTTTTGCGCTCCTCTTCTCGCTGCTGGGTTTTACGTTCCAGTTCCTCGATTCTTTGCTGGGGCGCTTGGCGCTCTTGCGGTTCCTGTCGACGATCCTGCGCCGGCTGCTGCTTCTGCGGCTGGGCTTTGCGCTCTTCTTCCTTCTGCTGTGCTTGCCGGCGTTCGAGATCCCGTTGTTTCTGCCGTTGTTCCTGGCGTTCTTGCGATTGCTGCTGGCGCTGCTCCTGCTGCTTCTGCAGTTGCGCTTTGCGCTCTTGTTGTTCCTTTTGCTGTTCTTGTTTTCTTCGCTCCAGTTCCTGCTGCTGAGCTTGCCGCTCTCGCTCCTGTGTTTGCGCATCCGGTCTGCTGGCGGTTCCCTTGTTCTGCTCTGGCGGCGTAGCCGGCGCCGGCTGCGGAGCGGGCGATTTTTCCGCGCGCTCCGCCTTTTCCGCTAAATCTGAATCGACAGACTCTCGGGTCGCGAGTTTCTTGCCACGAGCTGCGGTTACGGGTTGCGGTGTAGGGCCGGAGGTCGCTGTCGGATTGCGCGGTGCAAATTCCTTGCCGCGAATCTCCTCGGCGGCGGGACGAATCCGAACCCGCTCGGGTCTCGCTTTATCGGCTGCTGAAGTCAGCGCCAACCCCTGCGAAGGCTCGATCGGTTTGCCCTGGGCTTTCTGGATCTCAGGCAATTTCTCTCGGAACGAGGGCGGGGGCGCCGGCGGTGCCGTTCTGACTACGGCGGCGCGATTGAGCACGTTGGCGGACGGCTTGTAGCTGCGGCGGCCGGCGGTCTCGGAAATGACCCGCAGCGAAGACCGATTCGGGATCGGCAAGGACTCCGACGCGAAGCGACCGGAGTTTGCGTCGCGTCTGATCACTGAGTCTCTTACGATGTACTTATTGATGGGCCGCGCTGAGATAAAAGTATTCTGATTCACAATCGTGACGTAGGTCCGATTGACGTAAGTGATGTTGCGCCGGTCGCGCCGATCCCACCAGGGGATGTAACGATCACGCGGATGCAGCGGAAACCAACCGACATGGTCTCGCACGCGGACAAATTCCACCACCGCAGGGACGTATCGAACGCGCGTGCGCGGACGAACGGGCACCCAATACCAACGCGAGCGGTAGGGTGTCCAGCGACCGTAGTGCGAGGTTGCCCAGCCCCAGCGCTGGTTGCTGATCCATGTCCATCCCCACGGGTCCTGCCAGAACCAACGTCCGTCACTGAAAGGTACCCAGCCTGCGGCGACGCGCGTGGGCGTCCAGGCATAACCGTAATCGGGAATCTGCTCCCAGCGGCCGTATTCCGAAAGATCTTCGACGCCGATAATATCGTCGCTGGCATATCTGTATGCGTCGGAGTAGCTGCGCTCGAAGCGATCGTCGCGTTCGGATGCCCAGCGATCGAATGCGTCGCTCGCGGGCAATCCGACGATTTCATACCGGGGCGAGTCGATGCCGTATACCCGAATTTCACTGTTTTCGACCGCTATCTGTCGACCGCTAGCCGCTACCATCACTCTGCCGCGGCGCACGATGATCCGACTGTTGCCATCTTCGTCGACGGCGATCCGATAGGTGCCCGGCTCGTCCAGAGTCACCGATACGTTGGGAGTGTCGATCTCTATAACTTCGTCGGGTTGCAGACGCTTGATATTGAACGACGCGGCGCCTTCACCGAGATAGAACTGCTTGATGTCGTCGCCTAAATTCAATGTGGTGAAGTAGCTCCGCGGCGCGAGGCGGACGAAATTTCCTGAAGAAAGTTGTACTTCGGCGCGTCCGCCTTCGGGTGAATAGATCCGATCTCCGATCGTCAATGGCACGTTTTCGATCGCATCATCCCACTCGTCTGGATCGTCCCCGCGGCTGTAAGAAACTGGTCCCGAGACAAACGAGATTCTGGCCACGGCCGGGTAGCGTTCCTGCGCCGGTAATAAGTGCGGATTTAGCAAACCAAACGCGAAAAAAATGACCGCGAATCCAAGTCTCGGCAAATTCGCCCTATTTAGTGAAGAGAGCATTTTCAGCCTCCGGTGCGTTTTCAATCAAGTTATTCAGAATATGGGCCAAATGAAGCAGCGAGTATTTTTCTTATAATTCGGCATGTACCAATTTAGATGTTGCATTTTCGGCACACTTGAGCCGCCCCTATATACGTATTAGACGAGAGAGTTGGCGATTTGTGAGTTCCGTCGGACGATTGTGGCCTGTTTCGGATGCCCTCTCGCTCGTTATAAGTTATACGAACCAGAGGGTCATAACCTTCGCCAGGCTAGGTGAAAATTCGTAGTTTCCTTGGGCCGCGTTTTATCCTTAGCGAGTCGAAGGCTCAGGGCAGGTTGGCTGATTTCCACTTGGCCCATTGCCAGAGTTCTTTATTATTTCGTCGGGTTTTGTTGTAAAAGGAATTTTGACTTTCTTAGCTTCTGCAATATGGCTATGAAGGAAACGTCAGGGATTTGCTAGATGCTAAGACGAAAATTGCTTACTAATTTCAGTTTCACTTTGCTGCACCTCTTGATTGGGAGCGCAGCGGCTCGAGCTGCTGAGTCCAGACCCGCCTGGCAAGTCGAGTGGGAGAAAACAATGAGAGCGGCTGAGGCGGAGGGTGAGGTCGCAGTTTACGTCGTCGATTACCCCAGGTTTACCGTCAGTCAGTTTCAGAAGGCTTATCCGAGGATCAGGCTTAACCTGGTAGACGGACCAAGCGGGCCCGCGCTTTCCTCTCGACTTATGGCCGAGCGGCGAGCGGGAAAATATCAAGCCGATCTCTACATTGCCGGACAAGGGACACATGTTTCAGTTTTATATCCCGCGAAGGCGCTAGCCCCTATGCCTGCCGCTTTCCTATTGCCGGAGGTGAAAGACGAATCAAAATGGTTCAAGGGGAAGCATCGCTTTGTCGACCCTGAAACCCGCCACTCTTTCGTATTTCAAGGTCATCGAGGCCTTTACATTTCCACCAATGCCCAGCAAGCGAGAGCTGAGGAAATCAAGTCGTGGTGGGATCTGATAAACCCAAAGTGGAAAGGAAAAATTATCGGCTACGACCCGTCGATTGCTGGGGTTGCGCGCAATGTTCTTTGGTATCTCTATATGAATAAATTCTTGGGTACGGAATTCATGAGTAAACTATACGGCGATATGCAACTAACTTTGAGTCGAGATCATCGGCAGTTGGTGGATTGGCTAGCCTCAGGGAAGGCGGCTATCTGCGTTCCCTGCGACGACGCGGAATTGGCCAGTGCCAAAGAGCAGCGGCTTCCTGTGGAGTCGGTAACCCACACTCTGAAAGAGGGCGACTATATCGCCGGCGGGCAAGGCGTGATTAGCTTGATCGCTCCGGGGCCGCATCCCCATGCGGCGCAAATATTTCTGAACTGGTTTCTTTCGAGGGAAGGACAAACCTTGTACCAGGAACACTCGGTCAAATCCGGTCAGCGTAACGCTAACTCCCGGCGTACGGATATTCCCAAGGATGTCATTGCACCTGAATACTGCTTGAAAGACGACTCGGTCTTTTGGGAAAACGGGCCCGCGGTAGATCAGGAAACTGCTGAGGCCACGAAGTTGCTCAAAGCGATTCTTGCAAAGAGACCGTAGGAAGGAAAACCAGTCATGCTCTCAAGAGAAGAAAACGAGCTGTTGACCCAAGTGCATGCCGGCACTCCCCTGGGCCGTCTGCTCAGGCGCTATTGGATTCCCGCTCTGCTTTCCGAGGAAATTCCCGTTCCCGACTGTCCTCCCGTGCGCGTGCGACTTCTCGGCGAAGACCTCGTCGCTTTTCGTGACACTCAGGGAAAGATCGGCCTTTTAGATGAGCATTGTTCCCATCGCGGGACTTCGCTGTTTTACGGTCGCAACGAAGAGTGCGGTCTAAGGTGCATCTATCACGGCTGGAAATACGACGTCGAAGGCAATGTGCTTGACACACCCGCGGAACCGTCCGGTAGCCAGTTAAAAAACAAAGTCCATCATAACGCTTATCCTTGTATCGAGGCGGGCGGAATGGTCTTCACGTATATGGGACCGAGAGAACAAATTCCGATATTTCCAACCTACGCCTGGCTTGGCGTGCCGCAGAATCAAATTTACCTAGCGAAGAGTCTTTTGGAGTGTAATTATCTTCAAGGCTTGGACGGTGACTGCGATTCCGCTCATTTAAATTTTCTCCATAAAATGTTCCGGCCGGACGCGCGCAGGGAGTTCCTGAGACACGAGGACCAATCCCCCGCTTTCGAAATCGACGAGATGGACTTTGGCTTCAGGGTCGCTGCGATCAGGAAGATCGGACCCGACAAGAGTTATGTTCGGATCTCACAATTTGTCATGCCCTTTATCGGCTGCGTTCCGGTCGGCCGCGAAGTCGATGGCAAACTCGACGGCTTTAAAGCCGTCTATCAGGTTCCTGCCGACGACAATAACACCTGGAGATACGATTTCTTTTTTAAATGGTCGAAACCGATGACCAAGGAGGATTCATCGAAGCGAGATTTCGTTGGCCCCGATTACCGCAAGCTGCGCAACATCCGCAATAATTATCTCCAAGACAGACAAATTCAGAAGACGGTCAATTTCACGGGGATAGAAGAATTTTTAAACCAGGACGCGTGTGCGACTGAGAGCATGGGGCCGATCGTAGACAGAAGCAAAGAGCACCTCGGCGTGAGCGACTCGTATATCATTCAAGTTCGAAGATTTTTACTCAAAGCGCTTAGGGATTTGGAAGCGGGTAAACCGCCTCCGGGTCTTGTCTACGACGCCGATCAAGCGGACGTTTCTCATATCCGCTGCGACGTTGCTTATTTGTCTTCCAACGTTTCCTGGAGAACGCTTTTCGAAGATACAAGCGGGTAAAATGAAAAAAGCCTGAGGAATGTTGGGGCGTGCTCGGTATCCCTGCAGACGGAGCTATCGTGTGTCGAAATTTCAAGTCGGGAAATGGACCGAAAATGCGGTCTGAAAATGAAGTCAAGTCTTTGATCGAGAGTTGTGAGGATTTCTTCTCGTGGATATGAGCTATTTCGTAAGATTTAGAGAAATGGGTGATCTCATCAGTCGTCGTGCGACGGCTTCTTCCTCGTCGTGAAGAGTACGTCAAGCGTCAACGGAACTGTCCCCTACGCGCTTCAGCAGCGCCTGATAGTTTGCGCGTTCAGAAAAGAGTTTCAGGTCAAACTCTTTTTGCGTAACCAAGCCTTTGGCGATTAAGATCTTCGCGACAACGTCAGCCGTCGCGAGTGCGGTTATCATGAGCTCTTGGAGCGTGAGGATGCCATCTTTGTCTAATTGACCCATATTAAAGTTCCTTCCTTTCCGCGCTTCCGGTCAGGGCGTATGCCATACGCCCCCTGCAAGAATTCTTGGCTTACGGACCGACTCTGGGCTTCGCCGCGGCTGCCCGGAATGACATTTGAATTGTCTGGCGAACTGCCGAGACAGAGACATTCGAGCGTCTACGGCTGGGCGCCTTTTTTCAAGGACTCAGCGAGCTCGCGCAAATATTCTTCCTGCTCCTTACCCTCGTATAACGCCAAGGAGCCGTCGTTCTTCAGCGGTATGCCGCCGAAAAAGTGGAAGGCATGGCCGTCCCAGTCGTAGAACTCATCGCCGCGTTGATAGATCTCCTTCCACTTGTAGCCTACAGGACTGCGATGCAGACCCGTTCGAGCGGGAAAAGCGTCTTCTTTCTCCCGCGAATCGTTTAGATTCTCCTTCGGCCCTGCTTCTTCAGGCAGTCCTTCCCACATGCGCCGGTAGTTGGGCAGAAACTCTTCCTCACGAACCAACAATGCCGTGTGCATGTCCCACCAAGGGCTGTGTCCGGCGATACGCTCATCCACTTTGTCGACCAACTTGTAGAC
The DNA here is from genome assembly GCA_035637295.1 of Verrucomicrobiia bacterium. Classification (GTDB taxonomy): domain Bacteria; phylum Desulfobacterota; class Binatia; order UBA9968; family UBA9968; genus DP-20. Next base: position 9,023 of record DASPXM010000134.1, on the reverse strand, counting down.
GAGCCGGGGGCCAGCCCGTAGGCGCAACACCAGCGTCCCCTCGGCCGTCTTGGAATTATGCTCTACTTCCATGCCACAGTACTTTTCAAAGAAAGCAGCGGTTCTTGCGAGGTCGCGGGAGCCATAGACAGCGTGACTGATGCGGCCCACTTTCTCGTCGGTACAGATCTCCATGGCGCCTTCGGGCATATGCACCGGAGCCCAGAATTCATATTGATTGCCGTCCGGATCGGCGAAATAGATGACCGTGCCTTCGTCCCCTTCAGCGGCGGTCCGTATGGCATCGGTGTGCGGGACCTTGTGTTGATCGAGTCTTCGCAGGTGCTTGTCGATGTCCTGGGGCCAGATATAAAATCCGCAGCGCGGCAGATCCTCGCCCAGAGCTTTTGCCGGCGGGTAGTTCTCGGGCTGAAGGAAGGCGCCGATGCGGCACGAGCCGCCTTCCCACCACATGAAGCAAAATATCGGAGTATTTTTTTTCCGTGCTCCAGTGGTGAGTCCGTTGATCGGTCTTATGGGAAGGCCGGTGGCTTTATTTGCCCAGTCAGCCCAGCTGGGCAAATCATTCGTCCCGACGACGTAATGATCGATCCAATGAACGGCACCACGAGGTTCAACGCCTGCCATAAATAACCCCTCCTTCAAGCCAGACTAAGAAAGTTCATCTATCGTAACGACCGCTACCAAATTGGGGCAAAGGGTGTCAAGCGACGGTGATGGCTCGGCCAAGATCCCTCACTGCGTTCGGGATGACAAATAGCCCAAAATGTCATTCCGAGCGGAGCGAGGAATCTTTCTCGCTTTAAGATCCATCCTTGCTTCAATGGTTCAAGGTTCAAAAAGTTCAAAGTGTTTACCCCGTTCAAAGCACGGCTAAGCGGCGTTGCCGGTTGCTAAGTTCAAAGCGGGGAGAATTTCTTCCAAGTAAACGTGAAATTGCTCATTTAAATCTTCACCGATTGGCCGGATGGTGACGTGGTCGACGCCGGCGTTGATAAATCCTCGCACGCAGTCGACGCAATGTTCGACAGGTCCGCAGGCGTTCCAGATTTCAACGCCCTGCCGGGTAAATTCCTTTTGATAATAGGCGTCGAGAAAAGTTTTAGCTTCGTGAAATGCCTGGTCTCGATCCGAGTTCACTGAGATGCCATAGTACAAAATAGTCTTGAATTCGTTCGGGTCTCGCCCTTCCTCGACCAACATGTTCCGCAGTCGACGCAGGTAATCTTGAAACATGTCGAGCTCGATCTGATTGGTCATCCAACCGTCGGCGTAGCGGGCGATGCGCCGCAACGAGCGCTCCACGCCGCGCTCACCGATCTGAGTCGATCGCGGGGTGCCAGCGATGTAGATCGGGCAAGGCTGCTGCACGGGTTTGGGTAGGAGATTCACGTCATCAAACGAATAATACTTGCCGTGGAAGGTCGCGTGCTCGTCGGACCACAGTAGTCGCAGGGCTTGAATGATTTCTTCCAATCTCGCCGGTCGCTCTTTGCTTTCAACACCCATCACTTCGAGTTCCTTGGCCGCCATCGGATGTTGGCTCGCCGGATAGCCCATGCACGCCGCCAGCCATGTGCGTCCACCCGATAGCACGTCGAGACTCGCCCACTGTAAGGCAAGCAGCACGGGATTACGTTGCGCGATGGTGGCCATGCACGCCACTCCGAGTTTCACTCGCGAAGTATGCGCGGCGATGGCGCCCAGCAGCGGAATGCATTCCAACCGAGGCTTGCTGAGGATGCTGTCGCCGACCCAGACCGCGTCGATCGCGTCGGCGTTCTCGGCTTGGACCGCCATGTCGATAAGATCCTTTGGCTTCGTTCCTCGCGTAACCAGCGCCCGATTGGACATCGTGAGACCGAATGATGTTTTTTTCTCCGACACGGCTGCGAGCATAGGACGACGCCGCTCTATCTTTCAAGCGCGATATTCTGTGAAAACGCCCCGTTCAATGGTTCAAGGTTCAATAGTTCAAATGGGTCGGACCAAAGATAGGTGTTAAGATCTGTCTTCGATTCTGCTATAATGAGTGCCTATCATCAGTATTCCACAAATGAGAGTGGGATCGTCTGGCAAAACGTTAGTCGTGCCCGCGGGGTTAGTGCAACCATCGAGCCGACAATCAACAAAATCGGTGTTGGGGTATTAGAGTATTGGGATTGAAACCCATCATTCCAGTACTCCACCACTCCAATACTCCAGTCCTAAATTTGATTCTACGGAGTTATCAAAGAATACATGTCTAAACCTATGCTCAAGTCCAACGCCGCGAAGACCGAGACCCCAGTGGAGAAGACGACACTATCGGCGGTTGAGATGGGGGCTCGGCAACGGGAGATTTCCGTTTCCGAGTTTTTTACCAAGAACCGTCATCTCCTGGGCTTCGACAATCCCCGAAAAGCGCTGCTCACTTGCGTGAAGGAAGCCGTCGACAATGCTCTCGACGCGTGTGAGGAAGCCGGGATTCTACCCGAAGTCGTTGTCAAGCTCGAGGTGGCTTCGAACGGCGGCGCTGCGCAGTCTCCCAGCCAGGCGAACCGGTTTCGGATCACAGTGATCGACTACGGCCCCGGCATCGTTCGCCAACAGATTCCGCGCATCTTCGCCAAACTTCTCTATGGCTCCAAGTTCCATCGGCTGCGCATGAGCCGCGGGCAGCAGGGCATCGGCATCTCGGCCGCCGGCATGTACGCGCAACTGACGACCGGCAAACCGGTTCAGATCATTTCTCGCACCGGTGCGCGGGCGCCGGCCCATTATTTCGAAGTCCAGATCGATACCAAGAAAAACGAGCCGCGCATTATCGAGAAAAAAGAAATCGACTGGGAGAACCATCGTGGAACGCAGGTGACGCTCGAAATTGAAGGGCGCTATCAGAAGGGGCGCGCCTCCGTGGATGAGTATCTCGAACAGATCGCGATTGCCAATCCACACGTCCAGCTCGTCTACCATACGCCCGAGGGTGAGACCAAAGAATATCCTCGGACCATTCAAGAGCTGCCGCCGCAGCCGCGTGAAATCAAGCCGCATCCCTACGGGATCGAGTTCGGCATACTGCTGAGAATGCTGCACGATACGAAGAGCCATTCGCTTGCGGGTTTTCTGTCTAGCGATTTCAGCCGCGTTTCCGCCAATGTCGCGCAGGAGATCTGCAAGGCCGCGAAACTTTCGCCGGAGGCGCGGCCGAAAAATATTCACGGCGCCGCCGCCGAGACCCTCTATAAGACGATACAGGCCACCAAGATCATGGCGCCGCCGAGCAACTGCATCTCGCCCATCGGCGAGAAGGCGATCCTCCATGGACTGTATAAGCAGATCAAGGGTGATTTCTATACTGCGGTGACCCGGCCGCCCGCAGTCTACCGCGGCAATCCGTTCGTAATCGAAGCGGGCTTGGCCTTCGGCAAGGGACCGGAACAGGCCGCGGAAAAGTCGGAAGATCCAAAGGTACCGCTCGCTGAAGGTGAGCAACAAGACGACGACAACGAGTTGGCCCGAGTTATTCGCTACGCCAACCGCGTGCCTCTGCTCTATCAGCAATCGGCCTGCGCGACGTTCAAGGCCGTGCTCGACACCACGTGGCGCAACTACGGTGTTCCTCAATCCAGGGGCGCTCTGCCAGCCGGTCCCATGGTGGTTTTCGTCCACATGGCTTCGGTCTGGGTGCCATTCACCAGCGAGTCCAAGGAAGCGATCGCGGATTACGACGAGATCCGCAAGGAAATCAAACTCGCGCTGCAAGAGTGTGGGCGGCGGCTTGGAGTTTTTCTGCGACGACGCGAGCGAGCCAAGGGCGAGTTTCGCCGGCGCAATATCTTCGAACTCTACATCGAAGAAGTCGTCGAGGCATGCAATCGCCTCAAGGGTGGCAAGCTACCCAAAGACAAACTCAAAGAGCAGCTTCAGAAGATCGCCATGAAACGGACCGGCGGCGAGAAGACCGATGAAATACTTGGCAACGACGGCAGCGGCCCGGAAGGTCTCCCGCATTCGATCATCGTCACACCCGAAGGCACCGAGGGTGACGCGCCGGTTTTGCCCGGCGATGAACGAAACGACGTCGCGCCTTCGGAAGAACTCCCGCTAGACGTGGAGGAATCTCAGGCGGCGACGCGGCCAAAGAAAAAGGCTGAGTCTGCCAAGTCGACTAAAGCAGCAAAGTCTGCCAAGTCTAAAATGACGGCCAAGAAGAATCCGGCAAAAGTTGAACCGCAGAGCGCGAAGCAAATGACTCTAGGTTTTGAAAAAGCGCCGGCAAGTGCAAAACGTAAGAAGAAATAGAATGCTTCGACACACTCGGTACGAACGAAAATCTCTGAACCATTTGTCAGCAACCTAATAGGAAAGAAACATGGCGCGAAAAAAGCCGAAAAATAACGGAGCAGTAGAAAAGAAACTCATCGGCGTCGCCGATGTCGTCATCACCGCCGCGCAACGGAGCAAAGACCCGACCCTTACGATTCCGGTGCGTAGCCTCGCAAACGTCACGTTCGACGAGAAGAGAGGTCTTATCGAGATGGGCCGGAGGAAGCAGGCACGCTCGTTTTTCAACGTCGGGATGGCTAAGAAGTTCATGCAGACGGTGCTCGTCGCCGACGCCCTTGCCGAGCTTCAGCGCGCGAACCTGACAACATCTCTGCGCGAGATTTACTACCGCACCAAGCATACGATTAAGGACTCGCATGAAAACACCTTCGACGGCCAAAACGAATCCGACCCGCTCATTGAGGACCTTGAAGTCACCTTGGAAGCGCTTCGTGAAGAGCTGCACGTGCGCGCCGAGAACTCCGGCACCGTCGTGGGACCGTTGGTATTGGTCGATGACGGTGACCGCGTGGACTGCACCCGGCTCGGAAAGGGCGGCTACTCGGTTCCCTCCATCGTCGAACCGGAGTACATTCAGATCACGAAGTGCACGGCGGATTTCGTCCTCCTCGTCGAGAAAGGCACCCAGTGGAACCGCCTTTCAGAAGACAAATTCTGGCGTAGATATAACTGCATCCTGCTTACCGGCAATGGCCAACCGCCGCGCGGTGTCAGACGGCTCGCGCGCAGGCTGCATCAAGAATACAATCTTCCGGTTTATGTGCTCGTCGACAACGATCCCTGGGGCTACTATATCTACTCGGTGGTCAAGCAGGGATCGATCAATCTCGCCTTTGAAAGCCAGCGCATGGCCATTCCCAAGGCCAAGTTCATCGGCTTCTCCAGCGCCGACCCGGATCGCTACGGATTGCCGCGCAACGTCGGCATCAAGCTCAACGACAAAGACGTCAATCGCGCTAAAGAACTCATGAAGTATAAGTGGTTTCAGAAAAAAGAGTGGCAGAATGAAATTAAGGGAATGCTCTCAACGGGTCTCAAGTATGAGCTCGACGCGCTTGCCAACAAGGATTTTCAATACCTGACCAAAACCTACCTTCCCAAGAAGCTCAAAGACAAAGATTGGTTGGACTAGTCCGAAGCTGTCGCCGAAATCCGTTGAATGATTTAGGCGTCATTCCGGGCTGGCGAGAGCCGGCGCGACCCGGAATCCAGATGTAAGGTCGAGTTTCAAACCCGCCACTACTGGATACCGCTTCTACGGGTATGGCGGAAAAGAACGGAAGAATTATTTAACCAGCTATTGGAACACCACACTAGTTCTAGCGTTTCAATAAGCAACTTGACAGTCCGGGTGGGTTTGCGATACTCACGCGCGAGTCCCGATCAAAAAACAGGAGGTGGCTACGATGACCCAATTAGCGAAATCGATCGTCAGTCTTTTGTTTCTCATTGCTCTTGTTGGCATCTTCGCCGGAGATTCGGCGGCGCAGGGCAGAACCAAGATAAGGTACGCGCTCGGCGACGTCGTCTCGATTGACGAGCTGCCGCTCTTGATCGCTGTCGAGCGTGCCAAAGCACGCGGCGTCGATGTCGAAGTCACCGCGTTTAAGAGCGAGGAAGTCGCGACCCAGGCCGTGATCAACGGCCAGGCCGACGTCGGGCAAGGCACGCCGTACGCGGCAATTCAGAAAGTAAACGTGCCGATCCGATTCTTTTACCAGCTAAGCGCGCTGCAGTTTTTTCCGGTTGTAAATAAGGAGAGCTACAAAAGCTGGAAGGATCTGGACGGGCAAGGGATCGCTGTCCAGGGACGTGGCTCCGGAACCGAAGCGATCATGATCCTCGCGGCGAAGCAACATGGCATCAAGTATAAAAGCGTGAGTTACGTGCCGGGATCTCAGGTGCGCGCTTTGGCGCTTTTAAAGGGCAATATCAAAGCGACGATTTTGGACGCGCCCAACAAAAATCGGGTCATGAAGGAAGCACCGGATAAATTTATCATCCTGCCGCTCGGCAATTTGAAAGCCAGTGACGAGGCGCTCTTTGCCACCAGAGAGTTTCTCGACAAAAACCAAGCGGGCATCGCGATTTTCCTGGAAGAGCTGATCAAAGTAAATCGAGCGATCAATGCGAGCTCGAAGTGGGTTCTCGACGAGCGTAAAAAGCTTGCATTGTTAAAGGAACTTCCCGCCAAGATGGAGGAGGAAATTCTTCCGTTCTTTGAAGAAGCCGTGCAAAACGGCGTCTTTCCCAATGACGGAGGCGCCGAGAGCGCGGCCAAGAATGACCTGGAGTTCTATAGTCTCTCCGGTGCCCTGACGGGCGAAAACCTCAAGGTGGAGAATTTTTGGCATTTTGCTCCGCTCAAAGCTGCACTTGCCAAGGTGAAATGAAAGGGCAATTGGACTGGTGGAATAATGGAGTATTGGGTTTGAAGCGCAGCACTCCGTTACTGCCGTCCTCCCGCACGCTGCCGTGAGGCGACCGAGCGCAATGCAGCAGATTGAGCCTCTTTGTCAGGCCCGCTGAAAACTGATTCCGTGGAGCGAAAAGGCCGGATTGCAAATCCTCTTTTCTGGCAATTGCTTTCCTTCGTTCTCTTTTTTGGTTTGTGGGAGCTTGCGGGACGTTGGCCGATCAGCTTCGCCTTTCCGCCGTTCAGCAGAACGTTCGTGGCGCTGTTTAGCATGATCGCGGACGGTAGCCTTCCTAAAGCGTATCTCTCCACGCTTCAACCACTGATCATCGGCATTGTTCTCTGTAGCATTATCGGGATCGCATTCGGCGTCGGCATGGGACTTTCGCGCGCTATTGAATGGCTGAGCCTGCCCATTTTCATTGTCCTGCAAGCAGCGCCGATGGCGGCCATTATCCCGTTGATTACCTATATGTACGGCATCGGCCTTACCGCCAAAGTGTTGGCTGTCGTGGTCTTGGCTGCGCCGGTTATCGTGATGAATTCCTACAAGGGTATACGCAACACCAATCCGTCACTGCTGCAGATGTGTCGCGCGTTTTTGGGAACCAGGAGACAGCAGGTGATCAAGATTATTCTTCCCCACGCCGGCGCCTTGATCTTCGCCGGACTCCGCCTCGGGCTGGCGATGGGATTTATCGGCATCGTGATCGCTGAGCTCTTGATCACGCCGACAGGAATCGGTGATCTCATCACTTATCATAGCTCAGTGGCCGACTACCCGAAGATGTTCGCGGCGATCGTCTCGATTATTCTGTTAGCGGCGTTGACCATCCAGGCGCTCGAGCGGCTGGAGCGAAAGCTCTTCCCACCTGAAATGCGAGGTCGCGAGGATGTCAGCTGACGCGATCGTGGAAGTGAATCAGGTCGGTAAAATTTACGATGGCGGCGTCGAGGCGCTCACGAACGTCAGCGTGGCGCTACCTCACGGTCGACTCAGCACGCTTTTGGGTCCGAGCGGCTGCGGCAAGACCACGCTTCTTAAGATCATCGCCGGACTGATTCGACCCAGCTGCGGCGAAGTTTGGGTAAAGGGAAAAAAGGTGGATGGACCCGGGCCCGAGCGCGCGTTCGTTTTTCAAGATTTCGCGTTGCTCCCATGGGCGAACGTTTTGCGCAACGTCGCTTTTGGCTTGGAGCTGCGCGGTCTGCCCAAAGAAAAGCGCCATCAAATTGCTCGCAAACACATCGCCGAGGTCGGGCTCAAGACTTTCGAGTCAAGCTATCCGCATCAGCTCTCGGGTGGGATGCGGCAGCGGGTCGGTCTCGCTCGTGCCCTCGCCATTGACGCTGATATTATTTTAATGGACGAGCCTTTTTCTTCCGTCGATGAGCAGACGCGGCGCAAGTTCCAGGAAGAGCTTTTGGATTTGCTCAGGCACAAAAAGAAAACCGTGATCTTCGTCACTCACAGCATCGAAGAGGCGGCCTACCTTTCGGATCAGATCGTTCTGCTCTCGGCGCGGCCGGGAACGATTTCGAAGATCATTCAGCCAAGTATCGATAGAGAGGGAAGAAGTCCAGATGAAATCCGGCGCGACAAAAATTATCTCGACGCGGTGGATGAGATATGGCAGATCTTGAAAGAATATGTCTGAGCGGGTCCAACTTGCGGCGCCATACGTCGTTCTCAGTCGTCGCCGGTCCTCAACGTACCCAACACGTACGCTTCCGGGGCCGGCTCCTCGCTCGTGCGTCTGGCTTGCAATTTGGATCCGCTCAGTTCACGTGGTTCTCTGACATGACGCTATTCGGCAACAGAATCCCGATCTTTTTCTCGCTCGTGGTCTGGTTCGTCCTCTGGGAGATCATCGGTCGGACGGAGCTGTCGACGATCATTCCACCGTTTTCACGCGTGATCGCCGCGGGAATCACCATGATACCAACCCAGAAATTCAGCACGGCAGTGTCAATTTCCTTGCACTCTTTCGCGCTCGGCATGGCGCTCGCGCTGCTGATCGGAATTCCCATCGGGATCCTCATGGCAAGAGTAGCGACCATAGGCAAGATCTTCGGCATGTGGGTCACTATTTTTGTCAGCGCGCCGATCTCCGCGCTGGTGCCGATCCTGATGGCAGTCATCGGCATCGGTGACACCACCGTGGTGGTCACGGTCTTTCTATTCGCGGTTTTCGTAATTATCTTGGACACCCAGATCGGAATAAAACAGGCCGACCGATCACTGGTCGAAATGGCCCGTTGCTTCGGCGCGAAGCGA
>DASPXM010000133.1:0-9018 GCA_035637295.1 Verrucomicrobiia bacterium | reverse complement strand
CGCTGAATCGCGATTTCCGCATCGATGTCTTTTTTGAAGGTTAGCAACAAGCGAGCGGATAAACTGCGAACCTCCTTTGGGCCGAGGTCCTTGACTGCGGCGAGCAGATTGCGCTTGAGCAACTCGGTGAAATATTGACGGTTGCCTTTCTTGAGCGCGATTTCGTGGTAACGGATCAGCACGGAATCCATGCCTCACAGATAACAAAAATGCCGCGCTTTTGCATGCCGTTGGGCCTGTGGTAGTATCTCGATAGGATTGCAGATGGGAGTGAGTTGCTATGAGTAACTTCAAGACACTTGCGGATGCGAGGCAGTTTTCAGCCGAGAAGATGAAGAAAAATAGCGTATTCGAAACCGATAGATTTTTTTGCGACACCTACTGTTTCGAGCCGGGACAAGAGCAGAGCCCGCACACGCATAGCGGTCAGGACAAGGTTTATTACGTGCTCGAGGGGCGGGGCGTATTTAAGGTCGGCGATGAAGAGCGGGAACTCGGTGCGGGTGAAATCGCGCTCGCACCAGCCGGACAGAATCACGGCGTGCTTAACCGCGGCCAGCAACGACTGGTGACGCTGGTGTTCGTCACTCCCAAGCCGCAGCATTAGATCCTATGACTGCCGATGAACAAGACGTCGCGAATGCTAATCTGGCCTTTTATCGGGCGTTTGAAAGCCTTGATATCAAGCGCATGGAGTCGCTTTGGGTCAAAGACGGCGAAATTCAGTGCGGCCATCCGGGCTGGCGTATCTTGCGCGGGTGGAAACCGGTTATGGAGAGCTGGCGGCGCATCTTCGAGAATACGCCGTCGATCCACTTCACCTTGACCGATGTCAAGATTGAAATTCATGGTGAGCTGGCCTGGGTGACGCTATACGAAAACCTCAATAGCACCGTCGAAGGCCAGAAGGTCTCGGCGAGCATCCTTACGACCAATATTTTCCAGAAAAGCACGGATGGTTGGCGCATGATTCACCACCACGGTTCCACCGTGGCGCAATCGCCGCCCGACGACGAGACCCCCACGGTTCACTAGCTTTAATGTCTCAGCGGTTTAAGGTTCAAAGTTCAAGGTTCCAAACTCACAGCTCGAGTTCCGACGTTGAACTTTGAACATCCCACTTTGAACCCTTTCCAGGGGAAAGTTGCCCTCGTTACCGGAGCCGGTAGGGGCATCGGTAGAGCAATCGCCATTTCACTCGCCAAATCCGGTTGCCGGGTAATTTTGGCGGCGCGAACGCGCGAACAACTCGACGTGGTCCGAGAAACAATCCACACAAATGGCGGCGCGGCGGTTGCAATACCGACGGATTTAACACGGGACGACGAAATCGAGCGCCTCGTGGAGAAGAGCTCTAAGGAGTGGGGGAGTGTCGATGCTCTGATCAACAACGCAGGCTGGGGCAAACGCGCTGCGGTGATCCGCGCAAATGTCGAAGACTGGGACCAAACCATGCGTGTCAATTTGCGCGCGCCGATGATCTTGGCGCAAAAACTCCTGCCGGCGATGATCGCCAAGGGTGAAGGAGCGGTGATCAATATCGGTTCGGTTTCCGGCAAGACCGGAGAAGCCAATGGCGCAGCCTACTCCGCGTCAAAGTTCGGCCTGATCGGTTTCACGCAGTCCCTCTACGATGAAGTGCGGGAGCACGGCATCAAAGTTTCAGTGATTTTGCCCGGCTTCGTCGACACGCCGCTGATCCCGCCAAACCGCCAGTTAGACCGGAGCAAAATGATTCAAGCCGACGATGTCGCCCAAGCGGTGCATTATGTTCTAAGTTCGCCCAGCACGAGTTGTCCGGTAGAGATTACAGTGCGGCCGCAAAGATCGCCGTATCGCTGATCAATACGGAGGGGCGACCGGCCGGTCGCCCCTACATCGTATTATGCACAGAGTTGTTGCAAAAATGGCAGCGTGACTTCTTCGAGGCTCTTCACGACTGCGTTTGCTTCGCCGAGCAACTCGGCTGGATGTGAATTCGTTACCGCCAGGCATTTCATGCCGGCCTGGCGCGCGCCGCGGATACCTTCTTTCGAATCTTCTATCACGATGCAATTGGCCGGTTGGATCTGCGGGCTGGCGCCTGCATTGAGCTTCGCCAGGACCCTCAAAAAAATTTCTGGCTCGGGCTTGCCTTGCTTGACGTCTTCGGCACTGACGATTACTTGAAAGTAATTTAACAATCCCGCAGTTGTGAGAATTGTTGCGATCTCGTGGCGCAAAGCGCCGGAAGCGACCGCGAGAGGGACGCTTGGAGCCAGCTCGTATATCAAGGTTTTGACTCCTGGAAAAATGACTACGTGACTCCTTATCGCGTCCTGATAATACAACGCCTTGCGAGCGATCAATTCGGATAGCTTTTGGTCCGTCAAAGAGCGATCGTTGTCGCGAAATCCGGCGATGAATGCGCCGCGATCGTCGAAACCTAGATAACGTGCGTAGTAGGCGTCTTCGGTAAGGATGATTCCTTCCTCGCCGAGGACCCGTTGGAACAGGTTGAAATGGATCGGCTCATCGTCGACGATGATGCCATTGAAATCGAAAATCACCGCGCAAAGCATGCCTTACGATTGCAGAAATATCCTTTTGTTTCAACCGAATATGAGTTAAAGGAGAAACCATGACATCAGACCATCATCGCCTTCATCACGAAGCCCACGCGCATGGACAAATCGAATATCGCTTCTGCCCGCGCTGTGGCGGCGGACTGGAACACCGATTGGTAAAGTCCCACGAACCCAAGCGGCTGGTTTGTCAAGCTTGCTCATTCATATTCTATCAGGATCCCAAAGTCGTGGCGGGTACTGTGTTCATGCTGAACGGGGGTATTGTGTTGCTTAAACGAGGCGTCGAGCCGGCGCTGGGCAAGTGGGTATTCCCCGGTGGCTACGTCGATCGCGGCGAGAGCGTCCCGGATGCAGCCGTGCGCGAGACCAAGGAAGAATCGCAACTGGATGTAAAGCTTGGACCCCTGCTCAACATCTATTCCTATTTCCGCTCTCCGAATGTGATCGTAGTCTACACCGCCGAAGTGATCGGCGGCGAACTCGCTGCCGCCGATGAATCTATTGAAGCGCGCATTTTTACGCCCAATGAAGTGCCGTGGCACGATCTTGCCTTTGACAGCACCAAAGACGCGCTCAACGATTACATTCAACTTTATCTGAAATCATAAGGTCGAAAAGCGAAAAGGGCCCGCGGCCTCGAGCGAGACAGCGGGCCCTTTTGCATTTAGCGTGTGCCCAATTAGGGCAGCTCGACCAGAATCTCGTCGTCTTCAACTTTCACTTCGTATTTTTCCGTCGGGAGATTGGGTACGAGCTCGTTCTCGCCGCTGGTAACGTTGTAGCGCCAGCCATGCCAGGGGCAGATCACCGTGGTGCCGTCCAGTTCGCCCTCGCCCAGCGGGCCGCCCCGATGGCCACAGACGTCGTTGATGGCGTAAAACTTGCCGTCGACATTGAATACCCCGACGGCTTTACCGTCGATCTCAACGCTTTTGCCGCAGCCGGCTTTGACGTCGCTGGTCTTACAAATCTTGACAAAATTGGCCATTCCCTATTTCCTTTCATTTACCCGCGAAAGTTCCGAATAATATACGGATTTGAAGAGGGGATTCAAGGGGACGTTCGGAACGGCACGGGCGTCACAATTGCGCCGGCCTTGTTGCCGTCCGTGTGGATCGAAAGCTCCGTGCCCGGTTGCCAAAAATCCTTGTGCACATAACCGAGAGCGATCACTCGGCGTAAACGCGGAGAAACGACTGAACTGGTGATCTGACCGACTTCCTTTTCGACTGCGTATAGCGGCGCGCCAGATTCGGCCGGCTGAGATCCTTCTAGCATCAAACCGCAGAGCTTTCTGTTGACGTGGCCGCGCGAACGTATGCGCTCGACGACCTCCTGACCCAGATAGCAACCTTTGGTGTAACTGTAGGCATCTTCTATACCGACTTCCAAGAGCAAATTATCGTCGGAGAAGTCGACGCCGTAGCGCGGAATCCCGGCCTCGACGCGCAGAATATTCTGTGCCTCCTCGCCGACCCATGTGGCAGAAAGTGGCTTGCCGCTTTCGCTCAATCGCGTCGCCAGATTTCTTAGATCGGCTTTTGGCGCAATGAGATCGAACCCCGCTTCTCCGGTATGGCTCGCGCGGACCACGCAAATCGCCGTTCCATCAACATCGACCATGGCGTGATGCATAGGCTGTGCAGGCAATTCAGTTGTGCCAAAGAGTTTTTGTAGGAGCGCTTCGGACTGTGGTCCTTGGGCGGACAGCGTCGCATATTCATCCGAGCGGTCGGCAATCTCGACTTCGTCAGCGACCAAATAGCGGTTGAGATGTTCGATTACCCGGTCTTTAAGATTTTCCCAAAAATCCAGGTAAAAAGAATTGAGTGAGCAGAGCACCCGAACGTCGGCAATAACTTTTCCTTGCTGTGTTAACAGAGTCGCGTACTGACCCTCGAAAGGTTTCAAGAGCTTGAGATCGTTCGATAGCAAGCCCTGCAGGAAAGACAGGCGGTCCGGGCCGGTCAATTGCAGCAAGCCGCGGTGTGACAGATCGATGAAGCCGCAAGTAGAGCGCACGGCTGTGTATTCGGCAGCGGGGTTGCCGAAGTGGCTTGGCAACAGCCAGCCGTCGCGCTCGGAAAAAATAGCGCCGTTGCCTTTGTGAAAGTCCGTCAAGGAAGATTGCTTCGCCATTCGTACGAGAAATATACCGTCAACCGGCGAGCTTGACAACGTGGTCGCGGAATGGCCGATGATCGAGGATGGACGATTGAGGATCCCGATCTTCTATCCTCGATCATCAATCTTCGAATATCAAAAGCGCACCACCACGGCGGCCCAAACCAGCACAAGGCGTTCGTCCAGAGATAAACCCTGCGGCCAGACAAGTTAGATTTGATTGATCGTTTGCGGGTGTGATAAACAAAGAGTCACATTAAACATGGAGGAGGTGGCACAATGGCAGGTCTTGAAGGTCAAAAGGCCCCGGCATTTACGTTGGAGGGAAGCGATGGCAAGAAGCATTCGCTAACCGACTACGCCGGGAAAAACGTAATACTCTGGTTTTATCCTAAGGACGATACACCTGGTTGAACCAAAGAAGCGTGCGGGTTCCGCGACGCTATTGAAAACGTAACGCAATCCAATACCGTGGTTGTAGGTGTGAGCCGGGACAGTATCGATTCGCACAACCAGTTCGTCGCCAAGTTTAACTTACCGTTTGTACTCTTGTCTGACCCGCAAGTCGGGGTCATGAAAACATATGGTGCCTGGGGACCGCGTCAGAACGCCCAGGGCGAAACGGTCGAAGGACCGATCCGCTCCACAGCCTTGATCGGACCTGAGGGTACGATCAAGAAACACTGGATTCCCGTCACCAATGCAGAAGCGCATCCGGCCGAAGTTTTGGAATTCTTAAAGAAGTAATTGTTCAATGGCGTCGTCAGGGAGCTTGGCAGGGCTGGCCACGCTCCGGCGACGCCATTGTTTTTTACCGCCTAAAGTCAAGGTTCGAAGCCCACCCACTTGCCACTTTGATGGGCAAAATAAAGGCCGATCTCGACCTCCACAAATTAGAAATCTTCTATTGGGTCGCCGAGTTGAAGAGTTTCTCCCAGGCCGCAGAGCTGCTTTCACTACGCCAACCCACAGTCAGCGCTCATGTCCAGGAGTTGGAGAAGTTGGTTGGCGGAAAGCTCCTTTACCGTATCCGTGGCCGAGTCAGCTTGACGCCTCTGGGTCAGCTCCTCGCCGAGCGAGCCAAGAATCTTCTAGCATTCAAAAGAGAAACCGTCGCAGCGGTCGAGCTATTTCACGGCACGCTGAGCGGTGAGCTATGGGTCGGCGGCAGCAATGTGCCCGGGGAATATCTTTTACCTCAAAAACTCGGTGCTTTTACAGAAAAGTATCCCGCCATCCGACCGATATTGAGAATCGGTGATTCGGCGGGAATCATCGACGACCTTCTGGATGGTAAAGTTGAACTAGGGTTTGTCGGCTTCAAAGCGGAAGACGCCAGACTCGCCTTCGAGAAGATATGGGATGACGAGATGATCCTGGTGGTGCCGAAGGATCATGCTTGGACCCTGCGAAAATCTGTCCAGCTTGCCGATCTGCGAACCGAAAAATTTATATCCAGAGAGCGCGGCTCGGGGACGTTGGATTCCTTGCGCCGCCTGCTCAGCAAGAACAAGCAATCGTCAAATGAGCTGCTCAACATTTCCATGGAGCTCGGTAGCACCGAAGCCATCAAGGAAGCGATAATGGCCGGATACGGCATGTCTATTTTGTCGCGCATTTCCATCAGGTACGAACTCGCGGCCGGAAATCTCGTCGAGATTCCGATTCGCGGCTTGACCATGCAACGTGAGTTCTACCAGGTGTACCATAGCCGCCGCCCCTTACATCCGATCGCCCAAGCGTTTCGAGAATTCTTAAAACAAGGGTAGACGCGCCATTTTTTCCCTCCAGGGGCTTGGTTTCGGCCCTCCCATAGGTTAATCCTATTTAGTATATAGCCCGTAGCAAAATTTCAGCGGAGGAGACGCTATGGCATTGCCGTTGAGACGCTTTGAACCGAGCAAAATCGAGCTTCTGCGAGATAGGTTTATCGCGGCGTGGGCGCGAACCGATGAGATTTTCGCGATCGTTCCGACCACCGAAGTCTTGTCCAAGCCAATTGTTTGGCGCCATCCATTTATCTTCTACGTCGGTCATCTGCCGGCGTTTTCATGGAATCAGATTTGTGGCGCCATACTTAAATGGAAGTCCTTCAGTCCCTATTTCGACGATCTTTTTTGCCGCGGCATCGACCCGGATGTCGATACGGGGGAGTGTCATTGGCATCCCGAGGTCCCCGAGAAATGGCCGAGGTTGGGCGACGTCGTGGCCTATCGTGACAACGTGCGCGGCGCGATTTTGGATTCCCTCGAAGCGATGGCGCACCGCGGTTCAACCGACATCATGGCACAGCGCGGTCGGGTTTTTCATATGGCACTCGAGCACGAGTCCATGCACCAGGAAACTTTGCTCTATACGATGCAGCAGTTGCCGCTCGACCAGAAGCAGCGCCCCGACCTGTTCCCGCGCTATTCCTTTCAATCCCGCGCGAATCAGCGACAAATTGCGATCCCTGCCGGGAAAGCGCGTTTGGGCGCCAAGTTTACAGATATCTTTTTCGGTTGGGACAATGAGTTCGATGAGCGGGTCGTCGACGTGCCGCCTTTCAATATCGACTGTCTACCCGTAACCAACGGAGAATTTTTCGACTTCGTCGATTCAGGAGCTTATGACGATGAGCGCTATTGGCGACCGGAAGATTGGCGCTGGAAGATGCTCGAAGATAAAACTCATCCAACTTGCTGGACCAAGCGGGATGATGATTGGTTGTATCGAGCGATGTTCGACGTATTGCCGCTGGCGGGTGTGTCCAGTTGGCCGGTATATGTGTGCCTCGCCGAAGCGCGCGCTTACGCTTGCTGGCGCGGTAAGAGACTGCCGACGGAAGCCGAATTTCACCGAGCGGCGTTTTACGGGCCTGATGGACGGGAGTCTGCGTATCCGTGGGGGGACGCCACTCCGGAAAAATACCATGGCAATTTCGATTTCAACCGTTGGTTCCCGATGCCCGTCGGTGCCAATCCGGCTGGAAACAGCCGCTGGGGCGTTGCCGAGCTGGTTGGTAATGGCTGGGAACTGACGGACACTGAATTCGCGCCGCTCCCGGGGTTTTCACCTTACATGAAAAGCTACCCCGACTACTCGCAGGATTTTTTTGACGGCAAACATTTTGTTTTGAAGGGCGGGTCGTGGGCGACCGGTACGGATTTGCTACGCTCGAGCTTTCGCAACTGGTACCAAGCTCACTATCCCTATGTCTTTGCAAAGTTTCGCTGCGTGTCAGTTTAATCTTGGCTGCGTTAGGCGATTCGTAATCCTCTTATAGTCCGTCATTCCCGCATGCTTTTAGCGGGAATCCAGGCGAACTCTGACTGGACCCCCGATGGAAACATTCGGGGGTGACAACTTTGAGGAAATTGTCAAAAAGAACTGTCGATACCCCGCAGCTTGCTGTGGGTAGTTAATCAAGCGATCAATGAGTAGTGGTACAATTTGGGAAAGATCTCTCACTTTGTTCGAGATGACACATGGCTTATGTAGTTGTCATTCCGAGCAAAGCGAGGAATCTTTCTCGATTTTTAAGAGTCATGGTGGATTGAAAATGAATCACTACGATTAAGGAGGTGAGTTTATGAAAGCCACTTGGGAAAATACGCTGTTGGCGGAATCGGACAAGACGATCGTCGTTGAGGGAAATCATTACTTCCCGCCGGAGTCGGTCAAGCAAGAATATTTTCGCACGAGCGAAAAACAGAGCACTTGCCCCTGGAAAGGGCTTGCCAGCTACTATCACGTTCAAGTCGACGAAAAAGTGAATCAAGATGCTGCCTGGTATTACCCGGAACCGAAGGAGGCTGCTAAGCAGATTAAAAATTATGTGGCCTTTTGGCGCGGCGTCAAGGTGACTGAATAGAGCTTTCCATGTGGCTCACTACGCAAGAGGTAAAATCATGAAGAGTCTCGAAGGCCAGAAGGCTCCAGCATTCAACTTGGAGGGTAACGACGGCAAAAAGCATGCGCTCGAAGACTACAAAGGTAAGACGGTCGTGCTTTACTTCTATCCTAAAGACGACACACCCGGTTGCACCAAGGAGGCATGCGGCTTTCGCGACTTGGGTTCGTCGCTAAAGAAAAGCGATGCGGTGGTCTTGGGGGTCAGCAAAGACGGCATCGAATCACACAACAAGTTTGCCGGGAAATACAAATTGCCTTTCACTCTCCTGTCCCACCCCAAGACTGAGGTCATGAAGAAATACGGCGCCTTCGGCAAAAAAATGATGTACGGCAAAGAGGTTCAGGGGACGATTCGTTCGACCGTGGTGATCGGGCCCAAGGGCGATGTGATCAAGCATTGGCCGGCGGTGAAGAAGGCCGAGGCGCATCCGGA
>DASPXM010000132.1:0-19268 GCA_035637295.1 Verrucomicrobiia bacterium | reverse complement strand
CAAACCGCCCATGATCGACAGATTCTTGAGGAAATTCACCAGTTGTGTCTGCATTTCGATTCCCGAGTAGGCCCAGAAATTATGAAAGATCAGTGTCACTGGGATCAGATACAGAAACAACAGCAAAGCTCCCCAACGCGCCTTCCAGCCGAGCAGAACTGAAAGACCTCCCGCTACTTCCGTAATAATGGCGGCGATGAGAAGAAGCGGAATCATCGGCAATCCCGCTGACACCATATATTGTGTATTGCTGTTCCAGTCGACGATTTTGCTCAAACCGCTGAGGACAAAAATAACGCTAACCAGCACCCGCCCGGATAATACAAAGTATTGGTGATTCATTTTGTCCTATCCTTCAATTTGACCGTGAGGCCTGCCGTCCCGTGTCGCGCGTGATCACTGGTTGAGTTTTTATCGCCACGCTTCTCGTCAGCAGCGTCATCGAAATCACCCTAATTTCAGTGTTATTAAAGCTAGAAAATTCACTGACAGCTAAACAGGAGAGACGCACCTTCTATGCCAGAAGAAATCCAATTGAAGGGGGAATTGCAACTGTCTCGGCGGTGGTACAGTTCCTTTAGCACCGACGACCACGTGCACTGTCAAGAAACACATCTGTGAAAAATTTGGCCGAAATGAGTGAGGGAATTTGCGCAGGGCTTTCAGTTCAGATTGGTTTCCCGAACGGCGAGTGCGCGCTGCGCAGCCAATTGGCGCGAGATCCAGCATTGTGCCAAAAAAATCAATCCCAAAGCAACCACGGCAAAGAGCGCCCTGCCAACAGAAATAGAGTGCGATAGCGCTTGAAGCTCGACGGCAAATAGCGTGAACGCCAGGATCCCCGGTATCCGCCCCAAGATGCTACCGGCAATGAAATCGGCAAAGCGGATACGCGAAGCGCCGATAAATAGATTGACGATCGTAAACGGCGCCACGGGAACCAGGCGCAATGCCAGCACGGCGAGCAGACCCCGCCTTGCAGCGGTGTCACGCAAACGCTCCGAGCGCTCGCCGATGAGGCTGCCGAGCCATTCCAGTCCCACATATCTGCCGGCGCAAAAGCCCAAGGACGCACTGACCAGCCATCCGCCAAGGCCGTAGAGGTTACCGGCGACCGGCCCGAAAGTGACGATTGTCGCCGCAGTGAGAAGGGTTACGGGAAATAACACGATGCCGCCCAATACGTAAGCAGCGATTACCACAAATGGCGCTAGCGGATGAGTTTGGAATGAGCGTTGCCACGCCGTGAGAACTTCAAAGTCGAGCCAGCGGTTAGGAGCCACCCAATGCCATGCGGCGGCAAGGACGAATAACCCAATTAAACAGGCAAGTCGTCCCCAACCGGTGCTTCGATGCTCTTTTTGTTTGGCGATCGGCTGGTAATTCAACATCTTTCCGAACCTAAGGGGAATATTTAACTATTAGCATTCCGCTTTCGTCGGTTCAATTAGGGTAAAAACTCGCTGTTAGTAGGCGTTGCGCTCGCGCCACATCTTCAGCCTCGTGCGGATGTATGTGGGTTCGAGATCGAGAATCCGGCAAACATTTATAAACGAAAACAAGACTCGCGGTCGTTGGCGGAAAACCACTGGTCGACCTCGCGGAATAACTTCGCGCCCCGCCGGCTTTTGTATCCGGCAAATTTTTGGTACTCGCGAATCGCTTCACGCAGCAATGCGTCGGTGAGCACGCCAGTGAGCACAGCTCGCTTAAGTCAAGTTGTATGCTTTTGCGACCGACATAATCCTTCACTTGGAGGCGTGTTCCGAACTCAGCAGTTTTTTTTCCATGGGATTTTGGACGGCTTTTTCCCGCTTGGACAGCCACGTCGACTCGTGGACGCGAGGCTCGGCTCACATCAAAAGAATCGGCGCTGCGCGCTAATGCCGGCTCGTATCCGCACGGTAAGCCGGATCATTTACCGGTTTTGTAGCGCGACGAGTTGATATGCTTGGCAACAAAACAGTTTAACTGTTTCAAATACAAGACTTTTTTAATTTTCATGTGTCGGCCATGGGACATCGCTGCTTTTAAAATCCGCGAAATCAGTAGGATTTCTCACGCTAATCGAGCTAAGCCTTTTTGGTATATTTCTTGCCCCGCCCTACTCGCTAAACATACGTAATCTACCGGATTGAATCAGGAAAATTACATGAATCATGCAAATCTCTGGGCAATCGTGTTGGCCGGCGGCGAAGGCACCCGCGTGCGGAGCTTTTTGAAACAGCTTTGCGGCGGCAGCGGCCTAAAGCAGTTTTCCACTATCATCGGCGAACGTTCGATGTTGCGCTGCACCTCGGACCGGGTCGAGCGGCTGGTTCCAACCGAGCGCATATTGATCGTGGTCGGAGCTCATCATCGAGCAGAAGTCGAAAAACAACTGCCGCACTGGCCACGCCAAAATGTTATTTTTCAACCGGCCAATCGCGATACCGCGCCAGGTATACTATTGCCGCTCGCCCACATAACCGACCGCGATCCAGCAGCCACGGTGGTGGTATTTCCATCCGATCATTTTGTCCTCGATGAAGAACGCTTTATGGGCGCCGTCGAAAAAGCTGTGGAGGATTCAACGCTGAATCCGACCAAAATGGTGTTGTTGGGCATGACTCCACACGCCGGGGAAGAGACCGAATATGGCTACATTAAGGTCGCGCGAAAACAAGGCAGCGATAGTGCAAGGCCGGTCGCCGGGTTTGTCGAAAAGCCTGCGCTGCCCCGAGCAATGGAGCTGATCCAACAAGGCGCGCTCTGGAATACCATGGTATTCGCCGCGCACAGTGCCGCGCTGTGGGACATGGTCAAGCAAAGCGTCCCGATCCTGTACCACGCCTTTCGACTGGTCCAGATGACCTTGAACAATACCCGCTCGATGCGTCTTTTGGATCAAATCTATGAAACCATTCCGAGCGTGAACTTTTCATCGGCGATCTGCCAGCCCCTTCCCGCCAGGTTGCGCGTCCTGCCGGTTGCCGACGTCGGCTTGGAGCGACTGGGGCACGATCAGCAGTATTCTGCGGACCGCACAAAAGCTCGGAGCATTCGACACAGTTTTCGCCCGTCTGGACAAATCGACAGCACAGCCCGCTTGGCATGCATCTAATTCATTCGGCAGTGGTACTTCACTTGCTCCTATTAGAGGTATAAGCTGATCTCGATCTCGCGTCTTTTTAGGAGCGCGCCTGTGTGCGCAAAGCAGTAAGCTTGGCGCATTGCGCCGCGGCGCACCGCAAGCTGCGCCATGAACCTGCTCACAAACTCCGGAAATCTGCCTTACATTGAAGAGTTGTACGCAGCCTACAGAAAAAATCCGGCATCGGTCGGCCCCGAATGGCAGGCCTATTTTAGCGAGATTATAGAGAACGGGCGGTCGTCCACTAATGGTAACGATACCGCGGCAGAGTTATTGCCGGCCCGCATTGATACGGCGAGCACTCGCAGCAGTGTAGCACCTTCCTTCGCGTCGACACTTCAGGAACAGCTTAACGACATGGTTCGAGCCTACCGCACGCTTGGCCACCGAGCAGCGCGTCTCGATCCCTTGGGCCAGCAGGCGGACACTGAAGTTGCGCTCGACCCTGCATTGTATGGTTTTACCGCCGAACGCGCCGACCAACTCCTGCCGTGCGCCGGACTTTACTGGCCCGGACCGCAGACGCTGCGCGAAATCGTCAGACGTCTCAGGGAAACTTATTGCGGCTCCATCGGTGTTGAATTCATGCACATCGAGGATCGCTCGATCCGTGAATGGTTACAGGAAAAAATCGAGACGAACAACAACCGCCTGGAGCTCGACCAAACGGAACAGCGTCAGATTCTGACCCAGTTGATTCATGCCGCTACGTTCGAACAATTTACCCGCAACCAATTTGTCGGCGCCAAGAGCTTTTCCTTGGAAGGTGGCGAGAGCCTCATTCCATCGCTGATTTTCGCCATCGAAAAAGCCGCGCGCGAGGGCCTGCGCGAGATCGTTTTAGCAATGGCCCATCGCGGCCGGCTCAATGTGCTGGTCAACGTGATCGGTAAAAAGCCACGGCAGATATTCCGTGAATTTCTCGATCTCCCGCCTCCCGCTAACGGCGGAGGTGATGTCAAATACCATCTCGGCTACAGCAGCGACTATCAGACTTCCGCCGGTCCCAAGATGCATCTTTCGTTGTGCTTCAATCCGAGTCATTTGGAATTCGTTAATCCCGTAGCCGTGGGGCGCGTGCGTGCCAAACAGGACCGCTCCGGCGACGCCGAACGGGAGCGCGGTCTGGCATTGTTGATTCACGGCGAGGCGGCCTTCGCCGGCGAAGGCGTGGTGCAGGAAACCTTGAATATGAGCCAGCTTGCCGCCTATGGCATCGGCGGCGCGCTCCACGTGATCGTCAACAACCAAGTCGGTTTCACTACCTACCCGAGCGAGGGCAGATCGAGCAGCTATGCCAGCGACATCGCCAAAATGCTGCAGATACCGATTTTCCACGTCAACGGCGATGATCCGGAAGCCGTCCAGCAGGCCGTCGCTCTCGCCATGGACTTTCGCCGCCGTTACCGCCGCGATGCGGTGATCGACATGGTGTGCTACCGCCGCTACGGCCACAATGAAGGCGACGAGCCGAGTTTTACCCAACCGAAAATGTATCGCGCCATCCGTCAGCACCCGCCGGTGGCAGAGCGCTATCTCAAGCAGCTGATCGAGCAGCGCTTGATCACGCGTGAACAGGCCGATCGGATGGCCAATGAATTCCGCGACCTGCTCGAGCAGGAGTTGGCGTTGGCGCGAACCGGCGATGCCATTGACGAGTCTCAGAGTTATGGCGGTATTTGGTCCGGCTATGCTGGCGGCCTGGAACCCAAGGGACAGGAAATCACGAGCTCCGTCGCGCAAGGGCGACTGTCGCAACTACTCGACAGGCAAACCCGCTTCCCGGCAAATTTTCATCCTCATCCGAAAATCGCCCGGTTCGCTGCGCTGCGTCGCGAAATGGCGGCGGGAAAACGTCCATTGGATTGGGCCGCTGCCGAAGCATTGGCCTTTGCAAGCCTCGCTTGCGAAGGCGTTCGGGTGCGCTTGTCGGGGCAAGACACAGCAAGAGGAACCTTTGGTCAGCGCCACGCCGTGCTGCATGATTTTGACAACGGCGAGCAATATACGCCGCTCAATCACCTGACGCCGGATCAATCGCCCGTCGAGATTTACAACAGCCCGCTTTCCGAGGCCGGCGTGCTCGGCTTCGAGTATGGTTACAGCCTGGACTACCCGGATGCGTTGGTGCTCTGGGAAGCCCAGTTCGGCGATTTCGTCAATGCGGCTCAGGTCATCGTCGATCAATTCATTTCCAGTGCCGAGGAAAAATGGCGGCGCTTGAGCGGCCTGGTGCTGTTGTTGCCTCACGGCTTCGAAGGCATGGGGCCCGAGCATTCGAGCGCGCGCATGGAGCGCTTCCTGCAGCTCGGCGCGCGGGACAACCTTCAGGTAGTTTATCCGACCACGCCAGCACAATACTTTCATTGCCTGCGGCGCCAGGCGCTGCGCAAGTGGCGCAAGCCGCTGGTGATCCTGACGCCGAAAAGCCTGCTGCGCCATCGCGACGCGACTTCTTCTCTTACAGAGCTTTCACAGGGACGCTTTGAGACGGTAATCGGCGAACCCCGGAGCGAATCGATCGTGAACCGGATCTTGCTGTGCAGCGGCAAAGTCTACTATGAGCTAAAGAGCCACCGCGCTGAGCGCCAGCGCGATGACGTTGCGATCGTGCGCCTCGAACAACTCTATCCGACGCCCACCGATGCGCTTGCCGCCGCGCTACGCGGATATCCGGACCGCACTCCTGTCGTCTGGGTGCAGGAAGAACCGAGCGATATGGGAGCCTCGTATTTTTGGTCCCTACAATTCGGCACGCGGCTATTCGATCGGTATCCTTTCACCATGGTAGCCAGACCGCCTTCGGCCAGTCCTGCCACCGGCTCGGCGTGGCGGCACCGAGAACAACAGGCGCAGCTTCTCGCAGCCGCCTTCGGCGAGGTGGGCTGATGCTACTGACACGACCCACTGGAAATTCTCTTCGGGACAGCGCTCTGCGGAGTTGACTATGCGTATAGATGTCACGGTTCCCAACGTCGGCGAATCGATCACCGAGGTCGAGATCGGCGAATGGCTCAAAAACAAAGGTGACTCGGTCGACAAGAACGAGCCGCTACTGACGGTCGAGAGCGATAAGGCAACCGTGGAGATCCGCGCGCCGGAATCTGCCACGTTGATTGACATTCTCAAAAATTCCGGCGACAGCGCAGCAGTCGGCGAGGTGATCGCTCACTTGGAAGCGAAGAGCGGCCGCGCGCAGACGACGGCGACCGAAAGCCGCCGCCCGCAACCTGAAGCACAACCGCCGCGGAGCAACGGCGCGGACGCGCCTCGCGGTGACGGCGCAACGTCCGGCAGCGAACGAATCGTCCAAGAAGTTGCGCCGTCCGAACTTGCCAACAAGCGCGAAAATCAGGCGGCCGAACAGCCGCCGAAGGAGGAAACTCCTCCAAGCGCGCGCGACGTGCAGATCATCGAAGCCAAGGAAACGACAGCCCAGCAAGTCCAAGACACGGAATCCCCCGAACAACCGCCCGAGCCATCGACGGGAAACGGTCAACCGGCGGAAGAGCAAGGCGAAAGCATTTTTCCCGGCGGCACAGCGACGTCGATATCGCAGCGCGATGAAGCCGTGCGGATGACGGCGCTGCGCCGGCTCATCGCCGAGCGACTGGTGCAAGCGCAGCAAAGCGCCGCGCTGTTGACGACGTTCAATGAAATCGACATGTCGGCCGTGATCGCGTTGCGCCAGGCGCAAGGCGAAGCATTCCAGGAAAAACATCGCATCAAGCTTGGCTTCATGTCGTTTTTCGTCAAGGCCGCCGTCATTGCGCTGCAAACGGTGCGCGAAGTCAACGCGGAGATTCGTGGAGATGAAATTATCTATCACAATTATTATGACATCGGCATCGCTGTCGGCGGCGGCAAAGGGCTGGTGGTACCGGTGCTCCGAAATGCCGAAACGATGAGCTTCGCCGACATCGAGCGGGCCATCGACGATTTTGCCCGGCGCGCTAAAGAAAGCCGACTCAAACCTGAGGAGCTCCAGGGCGGAACCTTCACGATCACCAACGGCGGGGTCTACGGTTCACTGCTCTCCACGCCGATCGTCAATCCGCCGCAGAGCGCCATCCTCGGGCTCCATGCGATTCAAGATCGTCCGGTGGCGCGCGGCGGTGCGGTGGCAATCCGGCCGATGATGTACGTCGCTTTGACCTACGATCATCGCCTCATCGACGGCCGCGAGGCGGTGCTGTTTCTCAAGCAAATCAAAAACATGATCGAAGAACCCGCGCGCATGCTGTTGCAGTTTTAAACACGTCGGTGAGCAAATTTCTCACCCCCTCCTCTTTCCTCCCCGCACGCGGGGGAGGACGAAGGTGGGGGCGACCGACTGAATCGAAAGACATCCGCGCATGGCGCAAATTTTTCACCGCAGCACGAACACCATCTCCAGGGTGAGTGTATTCGGGGGCATCGGTATCATCGTCGTCCTCGTCGCCACCCTGGCCGCGATTAACCGTTCCTCCTATGTGACGGAGGTCGGTGTCGCGCGCAGCCAGCCGGTCCAATTCAGCCACAAACACCACGTCAGTGACGACGGCATCGATTGCCGATATTGCCATACCTCGGTGGAAGAGTCTTCTTTCGCCGGCATTCCGTCCACCAAGATCTGCATGAACTGCCACACGCAAATCTGGGCTGAGAGCCCGATTTTGGAGCCGGTGCGCGAAAGTTTCCGGACCGGGAAATCGCTGGAGTGGACGCGGGTCCACAATCTGCCGGGCTTCGTCTATTTCGATCATAGCATTCATGTTCACAAGGGCGTGGGCTGCACAACCTGCCACGGACGAGTGGATCAGATGCCGCTCATGTGGCGTGAAAACACCCTATATATGGAGTGGTGCTTGGAGTGTCACCGCAATCCGGAGCAGTTTGTTCGGCCGCGAGAGCAGGTCTTCAACATGGATTGGCAGCCGCCGTCGGATCAGATCGTCCTTGGGCAAAAACTTGTGCAGCAATACAAGATCGAGAGGCTCACAAGCTGCTCGGTTTGTCACCGATAAGGCAGATTGGAATGATGGAATAATGGAATGTTGGAATAGTGGAGAATTGTACTGAGTCATCACTCCAATACTTCTGAGCTTGGAGTTAATGTGAAGCCCGACACTCGACGCCCGACACTCGACACTTCCCGCCTCGATCTTGCTTCCATTCGCGAGCGGCTGGGGTCATCCCAGGGCCAAGAGTATTGGCGTTGCCTTGAGGAATTGGCCGACAGCGAGCAATTTCATAAGCTCTTAATACAAGAATTTCCACAACAGGCAGCGGGCTGGTTCGACGGAGTCAGCCGCCGCGATTTCTTAAGATTGATGGGAGCGTCCTTGGCATTAGCGGGTCTCAACGCCTGTGGCAGAGCGGCTCCAATTGACAAGAAGATTGTGCCTTACGTGAACCAACCTGAGGAGATCGTTCCCGGTAGGCCGATGTTCTTTGCCACTGCTTTTCCCATGGGCGGAGCCGGTACTGGAGTTTTGGTTGAAAGCCATGAAGGACGCCCCACCAAAATCGAAGGCAATCCTAACCATCCCGCCAGCGTAGGCGCGACGAATGCGTTCGCTCAGGCTTCAATCCTGACTCTCTACGATCCCGACCGTTCCCAGGTCGTCAGCAACGCTGGCAGAATCAGCACGTGGAATGCCTTTCTGACGGCGATCAACGACGATCTGGAGGCAGAGCGTCTCAGTGGTGGCGCGGGTTTGAGGATTTTGACGGAAACCGTGACGTCACCGACGCTAACCAATCAATTGCGCCAGTTGCTTGCAAAATTTCCCCGCGCCAAATGGCACCAGTACGAGCCGGTCAACCGCGATAACGCTCAAGCCGGCGGCCGTCTTGCCTTTGGCAACAACGTCAATACGGTCTACCGATTCGACAATGCCGATGTGGTTTTATCGCTGGATGCGGATTTTCTTTTCGCGGGTCCTGGAAACGTTCGCTATGCACGCGACTTTGTCGGCAAGCGAAGAGTTCGCCAGAATAAAAGTGAAATGAACCGGCTCTATGTGATCGAAGTGACTCCGTCGGTCACCGGCTCGATGGCCGATCACCGTCTTGCGCTGCGTCCCAGTGAGATGCCGGGTTTTGCCGCCGCCATCGCCGCCAAAATCGGTCTTCCCGTGCAGTCGACAACCGATGCTCAACATTCCCAATGGATTGACGCTTTAGTTCGTGACCTGCAGAAGCACCGCGGCGGGGGTATCGTTGTAGCCGGTGACCAACAACCGCCGGTGGTCCATGCGCTGGCTCACGCGATGAATCAGGCGTTGGACAATGTCGGGAAGACGGTAATTTACACCGATCCGATCGTAGCCAATCCGGTGGATCAATCGGCGTCGTTGCGGGAGCTAGTCCGAGACATGGAGACCGCCTCGGTTAAAGTTCTGGTAATGCTGGGCGGCAACCCGGTCTTCACCGCGCCGGTGGACCTGCGCTTTGCCGAACATCTGGCGAAGGTTCCGTTTCGTGTGCACTCAAGCCTCTATGACGATGAAACTTCCGCCTATTGTCATTGGCATATTCCCGAAACTCACTATCTGGAATCTTGGAGTGATGTCCGAGCTTACGACGGGTCGGTGACAATCCTTCAGCCGTTGATCGCCCCGTTATACGGCGGCAAATCATCTCATGAGGTTCTGGCGGCGTTGCTGGGCGGATTTGGCGATACAACTTATGATATTGTCCGCAACTACTGGAAAACCCAGAAAATCGCCGGCGATTTTGAAACTTTTTGGCGCACGGCACTGCATGACGGCGTCGTCGCCGGAACTGCTTTTCAGCCGAAGACTGTAAAACTAAAAGCGCTTGCCAATGTCGATGGGCTCAGCGCTTCCGATGCATCCGTTTCTGAAACCCGAAACTCGAAACCCGCGAGGCAAAACTCTCTGGAAATTTCCTTTCAGCCCGACCCGACGCTTTTTGACGGTCGCTTTGCCAACAACGGTTGGCTGCAAGAGCTGCCGAAACCTCTGACGAAATTGACCTGGGACAATGCCGCGCTCATGAGTCCAAAAACTGCAGAGCGTCTGGGTTTGTCTTATCAGGTCGGCGCGAGGGGTGGAGAACATGGAAGAGTATTTACCGACGTCATCGAGCTTCGCTACGAAGGGCGAAGCTTGCGAGCTCCGGCTTGGATCGTTCCGGGCCATGCCGACGAGTGTATCACGCTACATCTTGGCTACGGCCGCACGCGCGCGGGGAAGGTCGGAAACGGCACTGGCTTCAATGCCTACGCCATTCGAACTGCGAACGCGCCCTATTATGGCGCGGGATTGGAGATCCGCAAAATCGGCACGCAATATCCGCTTGCCTGCACGCAATTTCATCACAGCATGGAAGGTCGCGATCTCGTGCGCGCCGCAACCATCGAGGAGTACCGGAAGAACCCGAACTTCGTTCAAGGCGAGCATCACCAGGAATCAGAAGGCTCGCTTTATCCCGGCTACAAATATGAGGGCTACGCCTGGGGCATGTCCATCGATGTAAATGCATGTGTCGGCTGCAACGCCTGTGTCGTTGCGTGCCAGTCGGAAAACAATATTCCGGTGGTCGGCAAAACCGAAGTGACCCGCGGCAGGGAGATGCATTGGCTGCGCATCGACCGCTATTATAAAGGAAGTCCGCAAAACCCCGAGACTTATCATCAGCCGGTTCCGTGCATGCACTGCGAGAACGCGCCTTGTGAGTTGGTTTGCCCGGTGGGCGCGACCAATCACAGCCACGAAGGTCTTAACGACATGGTTTACAACCGCTGCGTGGGCACCCGCTATTGCTCGAATAATTGCCCGTACAAGGTGCGCAGGTTCAACTTTTTCGAGTATTCCGATTTTGAGACCCCGAGCCTCAAGCCACTGAGAAACCCCAACGTTACGGTGCGAAGCCGCGGCGTTATGGAAAAATGCACTTACTGTGTTCAGCGCATCAATGTCGCGAAGATCGAGGCAGAAAAAGAGAATCGTCCGGTCCGCGATGGTGAAATCCAGACCGCGTGTCAGGCCGCCTGTCCTACCCAGGCGATCGTGTTTGGCGATATTAACAATCGCGAGGCCGCCGTCGCCAAATTGAAATCCGAATCTTTGAACTACGGTCTCTTAACCGAACTGAATACGAAGCCGCGCACAACGTATCTTGCCAAGCTGAAAAATCCCAACCCAGAGATCAAAACGGGCTGAGCTATGGAATCCGAGCAGTTTAACAAATCTTCAGAGATCGAGCCGACGGGTCCCGTCATCGAGCCAGGGCACACCTTTGCTTCCGTTACCGACAAAATCAGCGCCATCGTGCTCACCCAACGGACGCCGCGGTTTTGGTACGTGGGATTCGGGCTCTCTTTCATCCTGGTTTTAGTTTTGCTGTTTGGAACGGCGTACCTGCTGACCATGGGTGTCGGCGTCTGGGGAATCAATATCCCCGTCGGATGGGGGTTCGCGATTGTCAATTTTGTCTGGTGGATCGGCATTGGCCATGCGGGCACGCTCATTTCCGCCATTTTGTTGCTCTTGCGACAAAAGTGGCGCCAGTCAATCAACCGGTTCGCAGAAGCAATGACTTTGTTTGCCGTCGCCTGCGCCGGTATGTTTCCGCTGCTCCACCTAGGCCGCCCTGGGTATGCTTACTGGCTATTTCCCTACCCAAGCACCATGGGTATCCAGCCGCAGTTCCGCAGCCCGCTGGTATGGGACGTATTCGCGGTTTCCACTTATTTCACGGTGTCATTGCTGTTCTGGTACATGGGACTGATCCCGGATCTTGCAACAATGCGCGATCAGGCGCGTCGTCGCTTTGCGCGTTTTGCCTACGGAATCCTCGCCATGGGTTGGCGCGGCTCGGCGATTCATTGGCATCGCTATGAAATGGCTTATCTGCTAATGGCCGGTCTCGCCACGCCGCTGGTTGTTTCCGTTCACACCGTGGTTAGCTTTGATTTTGCCGTAGGCCTCGTCCCCGGTTGGCACTCTACGATCTTTCCCCCCTACTTCGTAGCAGGAGCCATCTATTCCGGATTCGCCATGGTGCTGACCCTCGCCATTCCACTGCGAAAACTCTACGGCTTGGAAGATTTCATCACTTTGCGTCACTTGAAAAACATGGGAGAAGTCATGCTCGCCACGGGGTTGATCGTCGCCTACGGATATATAATGGAAACTTTCTCGGCCTGGTATAGCGGCAATATTTACGAGCAGTACATGATGTGGAACCGCATGTTCGGTCCGTATTGGTTTATGTATTGGGCCCTGATCCTGTTCAACATCTTAGTGCCGCAAGCGCTGTGGCTCCGCACAGTCCGGACAAATCCCGTGGCGCTCTTCATCATCGCAATATGTGTGAATATCGGCATGTGGCTGGAGCGCTACGTGATCGTTGTGGTTAGTTTGTCGCGGGACTTTCTGCCTTCTTCTTGGGGTATGTATTCCGCAACCATATGGGACTACGCCATCTTTACGGGCTCCATCGGTCTGTTTGTTTGCTTGCTGTTTCTCTTTATTCGTGTGCTGCCGATGATCTCGATATTCGAAATGCGTGAGTTGGTTCACGACACGGAAGAATCGCGATGACGTTACCTGGAAGCGAAACGGCGAAGGAGCTTTCAATCTACGGTCTTATGGCCGAGTTTGGTCAACCGGAAGCTTTGCTTGAAGCGGCCCATCGTTCCTTTGCGGAAGGGTATAGGCGCATGGACGCTTACAGTCCATTTCCGATTGACGGCCTCGCTGAGGCGATTGGCTTTCATAAAACGCGAATTCCTCTGATTGTCCTGATCGGTGGCGTTCTCGGATGCATCGGAGGTTTTTACTTGCAGTATTGGGCCGCGGTCATCGATTATCCATTGAATATCGGCGGCCGACCGCTTAATAGCTGGCCTATGTTTATCCCTGTAACCTTTGAGTTGACGATTCTCCTAGCTGCTCTGTCGGCGGTGCTCGGTTTATTCGCGCTCAACGGTTTGCCGATGCCTTATCATCCCGTTTTTAACGTCGAGCGTTTCCAGCTGGCGACGAGAAATCGCTTCTTTCTTTGCATTGAGTCTATCGATCCGAAGTTCGACCGTGAAGCGACCCGACGATTTCTCGAAAGCGTCGGTCCCCAGGGGGTCTATGAAGTTGAACGGTAAACCGGCTCTTGGCGTGAACGGTTGGGCATTATTCGCATCATACGCGAACGCGTCCAAAGTCCTCCTTTATCCCCCTTTTGAAAAGGGGGAAATTATTTCCAAAGGGCTACCCCTCTTTGAAAAAGCACGTCCTGAGCGAAGTCGAAGGGAGCGGCAAGGGGAGATTTGCCCGAGTCAACTCCAAAACAGTCTCCTATCAAGGGCGAATCGAAAACTGTGTGTTTTGTTGGTGCTTGGTTTTTCCGCCGTCATCGGTTGTCAACAAAAGATGGCGGATCAACCTCGATACGAGCCACTTACCCGCAGCACCCTTTTCGGCGATGAGCGCGCCGCGCGCCCGCTTGTCGAAGGCACGGTGGCCAGAGGACAGTTGCGCAGCGATGAACACTTCTACACGGGAAAACAGGGAGGGAAGTTAGTCGATACGTTTCCCTTTCCGGTAACACCTTCGACGCTCGCCCGGGGAGAGGAGCGCTTCAACATTTATTGTTCTCCCTGTCATGATCGCGTTGGTACAGGACAGGGGATGATAGTGCGGCGCGGCTATCGCGCGCCGGCTTCGTTTCACATGGATCGTTTGCGTCAGGCACCCGCGGGCTATTTTTTCGATGTTATGACTAACGGCTTCGGCGTGATGCCTGATTATGCTCAACAGGTCCATCCTGAAGATCGCTGGGCGATTGTGGCTTATATCCGCGCGCTGCAATTAAGCCAGCACGCCACCCTCGCCGACGTACCAGAGGATCAACGCCGGCAACTCGAGAGCAAGCCATGAACGGCGAATCGTCGCGCGCTCGAAGGGATATTTTACAAAAGCGGTCCCTTGTCTTGGGTGTCATTGCGTTGGCGTTGTGCGCCGGCGGAGCTCTGATGAGCCCGCAGCCGTTCTTCCGAGCTTATTTGGTGGCCTATGTTTTTTGGACTGGCATACCGGTGGGATGCTTGGCGCTGCTCATGCTGCATCATCTTGTGGGTGGACGATGGGGGTTTATGATTCAGCGCTTGTTGGAGGCGGGTGTACAAACCCTGCCGCTAATGGCCTTGCTCTTCATCCCATTATTGCTCGGCCTGTCTGACCTCTACCCATGGGCGCGGCCCGAAGTCGTTGTGGCTGATCCGCTTTTGCAACAGAAAGCTGCTTATCTCAATGTAACTTTCTTCATAACTCGCGCCGCCGCATATTTCGCCATTTGGATTCTTTTGGGACGCTTGCTTACCACATGGTCTCTCGAGCAAGACCGCACAGCGAATGACACGCTAACACAAAGGCTACAGCGGCTCAGCGGACCCGGTCTGGCGCTGTATGGGTTGACGGTCACGTTTTCCGCCATCGACTGGATGATGTCCCTCGAGCCTAAATGGTACTCGACCATTTTTGGCATGATTTTCGTGGTGAGCTATGGCCTTGCGGCCTTGGCGTTCGCGATCGTTGCTGCGCATCTGGTGAGGGACGAAGCGCCGCTGACCCAAGTGATATCTGCCGACCGTTTTCACGATCTCGGCAATCTTCTGCTCGCTCTCGTCATGTTTTGGGCTTATCTGAATTTTTCGCAGTTCCTACTGATCTGGTCGGAAAATCTGGCCGAGGAGATTCCTTGGTATCTGCATAGAATAGGCGGCGGCTGGGAGTGGATTGCCATCGCCTTAATTGTGTTTCAGTTCTCGCTACCTTTCATCTTGCTTCTCTCGCGAACCACCAAACGCAGTTCTCGGATACTGTCTCAAGTGGCTTTAGCGATCCTTTTCATGCATTGGCTCGATGTTTTCTGGATGATCGCGCCGTCCTTTTACCCGGCCCGATTTCAGCTCCATTGGATGGACATCATGGCGTCGATCGGTATCGGCGGTCTTTGGCTAGCGGTATTCCTTGGGTATTTGAAAGCTCGCGCGTTGCTGCCGCTTCATGATCCCCGCTTTGAAGAACTTCCGGAACAAGTGCAGGAAGCCTGAACATGCAAGAAGCCGATCTTCGCCGCGATACAGTAATCGATCCGTCGGTCGGTCACGAGCTGAGCGATCTCAGACCCGGCTATATCGCGCTTTTTGGTATCGCCCTTACGGCAGTCATTGTTGCGGCGACGGTCGTCGCGTCCTTATTGATTCATTTCAAAGCGGCTGAGTATTCCAGGCAAGAAACCCCGCTTCCACGATTGCGCCAAGAGCGCGAAGCGATTCCTGGGCCTCGCTTGCAGGTCGGTGCCAACAAAGACTTGCGGCAGATGCGTGCGGGCGAAGAGGCCGTGCTGAACAGTTATGGCTGGGTCGACAAGGATTCCAATATCGTAAGAATTCCTATTCAGAGGGCGATGGAAATCCTGGCCAAGCAGGGCTTGCCTGCACGGAAGCAGGAAGAAAAGGCGCGATGATGTGGTTTTCATCGTCATTGCCGCGCACGATCAGCGTAGGGGCGGGTTTTAAACTCGCCCCTACCAGCCGGAATGACATTTTCCTTGCTCTCGTTTTTGTCTTCAGCCTCTTCTGGGTATCGCCGTTGTTTGCCCACGACGACCGCCCCGTTGCTCTGCGAAATGTCGATCTAGAACAGAAACTGGGCGCGCAAGTTCCGTTGGACGTGGAATTTCGCGATGAGTCAGGAAGAACGGTAACCCTCAAGGATTACTTTGGCCGCCGGCCATTGATTCTGTCTCTTGTTTATTACAGCTGTCAGGATCTCTGCCCGTTGACCCTGGACGGCCTGGTTCGAGGCATGCGGCCGCTCTCTTTCAATATCGGCGATCAGTTCGATGTGCTTACCGTGAGCTTCGATCCCCGCGACAACCCGGCCCTGGTGGCGGCAAAAAAAAACGACTTCGTTAAACAATATTCACGGCCGGGCGCGGAAAAGGGTTGGCACTTTTTAACCGGGGACGAAACGGCCATCCGACGCCTAACCGAAGCCGTTGGCTTTCGTTACAACTATGAGAAGGAAAATGACCGTTTTGGGCACGCTACCGGCATCATACTTTTGACGCCGGACGGTAAAATCGCGCGCTATTTCTATGGCATCGAATTTTCGCCGCGGGATTTACGTCTGGGCCTGATCGAGGCCTCTGCCAAAAAGATAGCTTCGCCCATCGATCAGCTTTTACTCTTTTGCTATCACTACGACCCTGCGACAGGAAAGTACAGTCTCCTCGTCACGAATCTGGTCCGCCTCGCGGGAATCGCTACCGTGTTGGCTCTGGTTGCTTTCATCGCCATCATGCTCCGGCGGGATGGAAATCCGAGGGTTGCAGCCCAGAGAGAGCCCCTAAAGTGATGAATCTCGGTTTTCCTTTATTTCCTGAGCAAGCATCCACCATGGCGTCACGGGTGGATGCGCTGTTCTTTTTTCTCGTCGCTGTGTCGGTCTTTTTCGTGGCGCTGATTTTTTTGGCCATTTTCGTCTTTGCCGTCAAATATCGCCGTCGCTCAGAGGATGAACGGCCGCGACCCATTGAGGGAAACTTCTGGCTTGAAATTTTTTGGTCGGCAATCCCGTTGGGTCTGACGATGGTCATGTTTGTCTGGGGCGCGATCATCTATTTTGACATTTATAATCCACCGAACGACGCTCTCGAGATCAGCATCGTCGGAAGGCAGTGGATGTGGAAGGCCCAGCATGCTGAGGGGCAAAGAGAGATCAACGAGCTTCATGTACCGGTGGGGCAGGCGGTGAAATTGACGATGACGTCGGAAGACGTCATCCACGATGTTTTTCTCCCGGCTTTTCGCATCAAGCAAGACGTTCTTCCCGGGCGTTATACGACGCTATGGTTTCAGGCAAGCAAGCCAGGAGAGTATCCTTTGTTGTGCTCTCAATACTGTGGCACGCAGCATTCAGGGATGGTCGGGCGGGTGGTGGTGCTGCAGCCAGCCGAGTTTGAAAAATGGTTGAGCGGCGGCGCGACGGGCATGTCCATGGTGGATCTGGGCGAAAGTCTTTTTCAGAGGTTCGGTTGCAACACGTGCCATCGAGTCGGCGGAACGAGCCAAGGTCCTTCCCTCGTGGGACTCTTCGGGAAAACCGTGCAACTCCAGGGGGGGAAGACGGTGGCCGCAAATGAGGATTACATCCGCGAATCTATCCTCGACCCTCGGGCGAAAGTCGTTGCCGGTTATCAGCCGATCATGCCGACATTTAAAGGCTTGATTAGTGAAGAGGGGATCCTCCAGCTCATTGCCTACATCAAATCCTTGCACACGGTAGAAAGGAAAGCATCGCAAAAATGAACGTGTCTGAAATCGAGCGTCGCGAGCATTATTTGAATATCAGCTACGGTATCCGATCGTGGCTTTTTACTACCGATCATAAACGCATCGCCTGGCTCTATCTGCTATCCGTGACTCTGTTCTTTTTCATTGGCGGATTCTTTGCGACTTTGATCCGGCTCGAGCTACTGACGCCCCAAGGGGATTTGGTCCAATCGGAGACCTATAACAAACTATTTACCATGCACGGCGTGACGATGATCTTTTTCTTCCTGATCCCGTCTATTCCAGCGGTGCTTGGCAACTTTTTGGTTCCGATGATGATCGGGGCGCGCGATCTGGCGTTTCCCCGACTCAATCTGGCGAGCTGGTATATTTTTATCCTTGGGGGAGCGTTTACACTGATGGCGGCGGCTGCCGGCGGCGTGGACACGGGATGGACCTTCTATACCCCTTACAGCAGCATTTATTCCAATACCCATGTCGTGCTCACGGTTGTCGGGATTTTTATCACCGGCTTCTCGTCGATCCTCACCGGGCTCAACTTCATTGTCACGATCCACAAAATGCGCGCCCCCGGCATGACGTGGTTTCGTCTTCCGCTTTTTATCTGGGCGCACTACGCGACCAGCATTATTTTTATTCTCGGCACGCCGGTCATCGCCATTACCCTGTTGCTGGTAGGACTGGAGCGGATTTTTCGCCTGGGGATCTTCGATCCCTCTCTAGGAGGAGATCCGGTGTTGTTCCAGCATCTGTTCTGGTTTTACTCACATCCCGCGGTCTACATCATGGTTCTGCCGGCCATGGGTGTCGTCAGCGAGCTGATCGCTTGTTTTTCACGCAAGCGGATATTCGGCTACAGCATCGTCGCTTTCGCCAGCCTTGGCATCGCGGTGATCGGATTCCTGGTTTGGGGACATCACATGTTCGTTTCCGGACAATCGGTTCATGCCGGAATGGTATTCTCGTTCCTGAGCATGGTCGTCGCTATCCCGTCGGCGATCAAAGTCTTCAACTGGACCGCCACTCTTTACAAAGGGTCCATCTCCTACGATGCACCGATGCTCTACGCGTTGGGCTTTATCGGTCTCTTCACCATGGGCGGCTTGACCGGTTTGTTTCTCGCCACCCTCGGCATCAACGTCCATGTGCATGATACCTATTTCGTGATCGCCCATTTTCATTACATTATGGTGGGAGGATCGGTGATGGGCTACTTGGGAGGCATTCATTTCTGGTGGCCCAAGATGACCGGGCGAAGATATCCCGAAGGCTGGGCCAGACTTGCAGCGCTCATTATTTTTCTTGGATTCAATCTCACCTTCTTCCCGCAATTCGTTCTCGGCTATATCGGCATGCCGCGCCGCTATCACGTCTATCCGCCGGAGTTCCAAGTGTTGAATGTCATGTCGACGGCGGGCGCTTCGATTCTGGCCGTCGGCTATCTGCTCCCTTTGACCTATCTGATTTGGTCTTTACGCTACGGCGCCGTTGCCGGGAGAAATCCCTGGGGTGCCAGAGGTCTCGAATGGCAAACTCCCTCGCCGCCTCCCACGGAAAACTTTGAACGGACTCCGATAGTGACCGAAGGCGCTTACGCTTACGAAAAGGATCCTGAAGAGATTTACCCATTGGGGAAGCCGGCCCATGTCTAAGGTAGAAGTCTTTCGGCAGCATCACTTCGACGATGTCGGGCAGCAGCACGAGGCCTCGTGGCTCGGCATGTGGGTGTTTCTTGCAACCGAGGTCATGTTTTTCGGCGGTATGTTTGCGTGCTATTTCGTTTACCGACACTGGTACCTGGAGGCGTTTGCGGCGGCGAGCAATCAC
>DASPXM010000131.1:0-38973 GCA_035637295.1 Verrucomicrobiia bacterium | reverse complement strand
CGGGCGGTAACGTCACAGGGCTGACAATACTTACCGAGGAACTAAGCGGGAAAAGGCTGGAGTTGCTGAAGGAGACCGTTCCCAACGTTACCCGTATAGGAGTCCTCTCAGATTTGACCAATCCAACTCAAGCACTGGAGTGGAAAGAGATCCTGGCGGCGGCACAGGTACTGGGGGTTAAACTTCAATCCCTGGGACTGCGAAGCTCCAACGATTTTGACAGCGCATTCAAAGCAGGATTAAGGGAACGTGCCCAGGCTCTTATCACGTTGCCCCAACCTCTCATGAATTCTCACCGAAACCTTATCGTGGGTTTTGCGGCTAAGAATAAGCTGCCGGCGATCTACCCCGCGCCAGAGTTTACGGACGCGGGCGGTCTGATGTACTACGGGCCGGTTTACACGGAATTGTTCCGGCGTGCTGCGACCTATGTGGATAAAATCTTAAAGGGCGCCAAGCCGGCTGACTTGCCAGTCGAGCAACCGACCAAGTTTGAGCTGGTAATTAACCTAAAAACCGCCAAGGCGCTTGGCCTGACGATTCCCCCGGTGGTGCTCATGCGTGCGACGAAGGTGATCAAGTAAGGAAGCACGGCGATGCCAGGATTGAACTGATTTCTCCATCGACTCAATCTCGTCTGAAATCACATTTAAGCGTCGACCGGTTCAATCTGAAAATTGGTGGGATACGAAGAACGGGTAAGATTCTCGACTCACCTGACAGAACGGTAAGGTTCAAATGATTTTTCCGGCAATATCGTTGACAAGCTGCAGTCACAGTGCAAGCTAGTTCTCGGTGGCTGAACCTCAAAACAATTTCCTATCATTTAAGTAAGGAGGCAAAAATGACACCGCACGATCACAGTGGTGACTCTGGCCTCTATAGATTGAAACTGATGATTGGAGGGCTTGCAATGGCTTTCGTGCTTACGGGTTGCGGAGCCGGGCGAACTCGTGGCGCAAGTACGACAGGCCTGTCGGGGCTAGAAGTATTCGGCGGCAAGACCGGCGCGAGTGATACAACCCCGCTATTTGCTGGAAAGGATAATAAGGTCTGCAACTGCTGGACCACTAGCGACAATGGCGGCGCCTGGACTACTAGCGTCAGTTACGCCGGCCGACCCGGGATCGGTTCGTCGGGCGTGTCAGTGACTGGCGGCAAATGGTTCTGGCAGCAAGCCAACGACATTATCCATTTTGGCAAAGTGACAGGGGGTCGGGTCAGGTGGCCCGCTTCCGCCGATGCCGATCCTTTTGGATGCGGCAAAGGAGTCGCCAGTGTCACTCTTTCACTCACGGGCTTGTCCGAAGAGGGAACTTTCACGGGATGTCTCGACGACACTCACCTCGATCCCAGAGCCGAGCCGTTCGTTTTTCCTCCTAAGCTGTGGGGCACGCTGACACTTCAGCGAAACTAAGCCTGTGCATGAATGACTTGAGAGCGCACAATCTAAGGATGTAGCAAGTGCGACGTACTTGACCGACCGCTCTGGTTCACCCCTGAGAATAAACCATTCTGTGGACCGTGCGCCTCTTGATCAGCTGCGCAAAGATCGAAATGCGGCTGGTCTACATCTTTGAAACGCGAAACGGAAAGATCTCACGCGAACTCATCTCGACGATATGAGGCGCATCGTCTAGGGAAGCCCATGACGCCGTTTAACAAGCCGTTAAGCTTCTAATTGAACTGAATTCTCCTTCAATTTAGTCTCAACAGAATTTTTTGTTCGCGTCCTACAAACGACAAGCCCTAAGAACTACCGTTCGAGGTAACCATTGGGGCTGGCATTCAAGAGGTCGTGGGTTCGACTCCCATGGGAAAATATTTTTGGGGGGTGGAAACAAAAGGGTGCTCCATAATTGCAAGTTATCGGGACCAAACAGCCAAAAAAACGTTCCGGGAAACGTTCCGGTTTTGTGCCAAAAACCGGTGACAAACCGTAGCATTCGGCGACAAGACGAAAATAAAAAAGCCTGGAAATCCAGGCTTTTCCACACTCGGTATCACTTCTTGTTTTTGCTTTTTTTGCCTCGATGCAGCGGTTCGAATCCGCTCGCCGCCTCCAAATTCCACCCATCGACCAAACGCGCAGCAGAAACAAACGCATCCCGCCAACAAACCAAACGCACGATTAAATTCCCAGCAGGCGATCCAGCTCGCCGCTTTCGTCCAAGTCGCGCGCGTCGTCGTAGCCGCCGATCGCCTTGCCATCGATGAAGATCTGCGGCACGGTACGCCGGTCCGAGCGCTGCTCCATCTCGGCACGGCGCGATGGATCGGCGGTAACGTCGATCTCATCGAACGGTACCTTTTTGGAGCGCAGTAGCGCCTTTGCCGCCGTGCAGTAGGGACAATAACTCGTCGTGTAGATAACTACCTCAGCCATGATTTCGCGCTCCGCGCTATCGGTTGTTTTGTCCAATTGCTTGAAAGCATATGTGTCTTTTGCCAATAGTATGGCGTGAAATTAGTCGGTTTGACAGGAGGAATTGCTTCGGGGAAAAGCACCGTCGCAAGAATCCTCGAAAATCTGGGCGCGGCGATCATCAACGCGGACGTCCTTGCTCGAGAAGTCGTTGAGCCTGACCAAGATGCTTGGAAGGAAATCGTTGCGAGCTTCGGCGCGGATACCCTGCAAGCGGACCGCACGCTCGACCGCACAAAGCTTCGAACGATTATTTTCAACGATCCCGAGGCGAGAAAAAAACTTGAGGCGATCATTCACCCGCGCGTCCGCGCTTTGGCGGAACAAAGAATAAGGGAGCATGCCGCCGCCGGATACGCTGTCATCGTCTACGAAGTTCCCCTTCTGTTCGAAGGCAACCTGCACGAATGGCTACGCCCGGTGATCTTAGTCGCTTGCGACGTCAACACGCAGCGGGCCCGATTACAAGAAAGAGACCAGCTCACTCAAACCGAAGCACAGAAACACATCGATGCGCAGATGAGCCTGGAAGAAAAACGGCGGTTGGCCGATTACGTGATTGAGAATGACGGCAGCCTTGCCGATCTCGAACGACAGGTACGAACCGTCCTGGAAAAAATCAAAGCTACTTGACCCGCTCTAAATAGGATCCGTCCGACGGATCCACCCGCACCTTGTCGCCGATTTGAACAAACGGTGGAACCTGGACCGTCACACCAGTCTCCAACTTTGCAGGTTTATAAGACGCGCTGGCGGTGGCGCCTTTCATCGACGGCTCGGTATCGACGACTTCTAAGTCAACCGTCGATGGCGGATTGATGCCGACGGGCTTACCATCATGGAATTCGATCCCGACGACCGAATTGGGCAGTAGATACGATAACAGATCGCCGATGTCATCCGACGTTAATGTAGTCTGCTCGTAGTTTTCGGTGTCCATGAAGGTGTGCATGTCCCCTTCGGCATAGAGATACTGCATTTGCCGGGCGTCAAGAATGGCCTGGTCGACGCGATCTTCAGAGCGAAATTTGTACTCCGTGCCGATCCCGGTGCGAAGATTCTTCATCTTTGTTTGCATAAAGCCGCGTTTGTTGCCTGGGGTTAAGTGATGGACCGCGGTCACCCGATAAAGATCTCCTTCATGGATTATGATCATGCCCGGTCTGAGTTGCGTCGCCTGAACCATTTCCTATTGTCCTTCCTCTATGTATGCATGCTTTGTTACCAGTTTGCCGCCGCGGCTTCAACGCAGTTGGCGCCCTGAACGCCGCGCTTACGCGTAAAACCCGCGCCAAAGCATCGCCCGGGCGACGCGATCGATGCCGATCATCAGCGCCGCCAGACGCATGTCGACCGCATGCTTTTGACTCATGTGGAGCACTTCATGAAATGCTTTGACCAGGATATCTCGCAATTTTTTATTGACCTCCTCTTCGGTCCAGAAGAAGTTTTGCAAATCCTGCACCCACTCGAAGTACGACACGACCACCCCGCCCGCGTTCGCCAGGATATCGGGGATCACGAACACGCCCTTGTCGCGAAGGATTGCGTCGGCCTCTGGCGTCGTCGGCCCATTGGCTCCCTCGGCAAGAATTCGGCATTGCAAGCGTTCCGCGTTCGCCCTGGTGATTTGCATTTCCAGCGCAGCAGGAACGAGCACGTCGCACTTGAGCTCTAGCAGCTCTTGATTGCTGATCTTGTCGCCGTACGGGCATGCTTCGAGACTATGGTTCTTGTCAGCCACTTCTAGAAGTTTACCGACAGGCAATCCGTTAGTGTCAACGAAACCGCCGGTCCGGTCGGACACGCCGATGATCTTCACGCCGATATTAGCAAGCTCTTTTACGGCGACGGAGCCGACATTGCCGAAACCCTGAATGGCCGCGGTACACTTGCTAAGATCGATTCCCAAATGTTTCGCAGCTTCGCTAATCATGTAAACAACCCCGCGGCCAGTCGCTTCTTTTCGCCCCAAAGTCCCGCCGATCGCCACCGGTTTTCCGGTGACAATTTCGGGAACGGCATGTCCTTTATGTTGAGAATAAGTATCCATGATCCAGGCCATCACCTGTTCGTTTGTCCCCATGTCGGGCGCCGGCACATCGACCTCGGGTCCGATTATATTTAGAATTTCTGCGGTAAAGCGACGGGTCATCGACTGTAGCTCGTGACGCGAGAGCATGGCAGGATCGCAGGCAATGCCGCCTTTGGCGCCTCCCAGTGGCAAGCCGACCAAGGAACATTTCCAGGTCATCCACATTGCCAGCGCCGAGACTTCGCCGAGATTGACGGCCGGATGATATCGTATGCCTCCCTTAAACGGCCCGAGGACATCATTGTGCTGGACTCGATAGCCGGTAAAAACGTGGACATGGCCGTCGTCCATTTGGGTCGGCACGCTCACAATCATGGCGCGATCGGCCCTTCGCAACCGTCCCGCGACATTCGGATCGATCACCAGCTTGGCCGCAGCGATATCGAATTGCTGTACGGCCATTTCACTCGTCGCGCTGCGCCATTCCTCTGTCGCCATGATTGCCCCTAGAGAATTTGATGGATGCAAAGCACTACTTAGTTCTTATCCCGGCGGCCAACTCATCTGGCGGCCGCCAAGTAAATGGTAATGCAAATGAAAGACGCTCTGGCCGGCGTCCGGCCCGACGTTGACGACCACGCGAAAGCCGCTCTCGGCGATGCCATGCTCGCGCGCAAGCTGCGCCGCGACTCGAAAGATTTGCCCGACGAGCGCGCCGTCGTTCGCGTCGATATCGAGGACACTGACGATATGCTTGCGGGGAATAATCAAAAAATGCACCGGCGCCCTTGGCGTGATGTCTTTGAAGACCACCACGGAATCGTCTTGATAGACGATATTCGCCGGAACTTTCCCCTCGACAATGCCGCAAAATAGGCAATCACTCATCAAATATTTCTCCCAAAATTTCCTTTCGCAAAAGCAAACCGATCAATCGTTGTCGGCCGCGCCGGGAAGACGAGCGTAGACCTGTCCGTCTGCGATCTCTAGGGGCACGCTTTGAAGCGCAAGCCCCACGCAAGGACCCCAAATACATTCCCCGCTCGGCGGTTCGAACACGGCGCCATGGGTGGCACACATGAGGTAACGGCCATCGACGCTGAAAAATTGGTTATTGACCCAGTCAAGGGTGATGCCGGTATGCGGGCAACGGTTGACATAGGCAAAAAGATTCCCCTGGTAGTTGACGAGCAGAGCCTCGAACTCCCGCGAACCGCGCCGGAGCGTGAACTTTTTACTGGTGCCGTGCGCCAGCTCGCCCGCCGAGCCGACGAGTTTCCGATTGGATTTTTTTTCCGTGTTCGCCATCGTGCGGGCCTCAGTCTGCAAGCTGCTTTAAGTCGCCCTCCGGGCAGCCGACCAAGACCTCGCCTCGATCGATGCGAACCGGCAAACGAAAGAGTGACTCGCCTTTGCAAGGACCGTCGACGCAAAGACCGGTCGAGAACTCATAAAGCGCGCCG
Source organism: Verrucomicrobiia bacterium (assembly GCA_035637295.1). Taxonomy (GTDB): domain Bacteria; phylum Desulfobacterota; class Binatia; order UBA9968; family UBA9968; genus DP-20. Next base: position 33,050 of record DASPXM010000131.1, on the reverse strand, counting down.
TGGGTGTAGCATCTCAAAAACCGGCCATCGTCGCTGACGAATTCGTCACGGACAAAATCCAACGGCGTGGGCATATGCCGGCAGCGATTTACATAAGCGTGAAAGCTTCCCCGATCGTTGATCAGGAAAGCATCCAAGCGATATTTTTGGCAAATGAGCCAAAACTTTCTCACCGTTCCCGGTGTGAGCTCATCGACCTTGGCGATAACGCGAGATTCCTCCCGACTTTCCTCCCGCATGCGCCGCTTATCGCGCAGAAACATCAAGCGGTGAATCACAAGAGCGGCGAGATAAAGCGCTAAAAAAACCAACGAAAGGTAAATCGTGATCGCCATACGCCGCTGAGGAAGCGATTTATTCCGAGTCTTTGTCGACGAGATCGCGGATGCGCTTGACTCCCTGCGCCGTTTGCTGCCCGGAGATACCCATGACTTTCATGAGCTCGGTGGTCATCTCAGCTGTCACCTGGTCTTGAATGCTGCCCGTTCCATCGGGATTGGCCGTGAGAAACCTCAAGATCTTCTCTTTGTCAACTCCCGTCTGCTCGAGGCCGTCAAGAAACTGTCCATAGCTCACCTTGCCGCGGAGTTCCTGAACGCGAGCGAGAAGTTTCTTGCAGTCGCCGCACACTCGCCCGAAGAATCCTGAGCGCGCTCCGCAATAAACACATTTGCTCATCGTTAGCCCAACCTGAAAAGCCGCCGATTTATTTCCCCGCGTTCATCGCGTCCGCCCAAAGCGCTTGCAAGCCGGCGGTGAGGCCGGCATTGGCCGCCACCACGCCACGATGCTTCGGCAGCTCGCGATTAAACATCATCGTCTTACCGTCACCGTCGACGACTTTACCGCCAGCTTCTTCCACCATCAGCACGCCGGCGCAAATATCCCACTCATGGATGGTCCGAAACGTGAGAGTGCCGTCGCCGTCCCCGCTGGCGACTTTGGCGAGCCGGTAGGCAATACTACCGACGCGCCTGAGATCGCAGCGCTCGATGAAAACTTGAAATCTTTTCTGCGGTTCGGACCGGCTCACGAGCAATGAGGCGCCGCGCACGTCTTGCCGCGGGCTGACGCGAATGGCTTCATTATTCAAGTAAGCCCCTTGACCGGCCGCCGCCTTATAGAATCGGTCCTCCGCCGGGTTGTAAACAATCGCGATTTTCGGGCGCCCCTCGACGACGAAAGCGATGGAAATCGCAAACTGTGGCACGCCTTCGATAAATTCCTTCGTTCCGTCGATGGGATCGATCACCCAAATGCGCTTGAGAGCCAGTCGGTGCGAGTTATCCGCATCTTCCTCGGACAGCCAACCGTCCTGTGGAAACGATTTTTGAATATTGTCGCGGATAATGCGATTAGCTTCGAGGTCGGCTGTGGTCACCGGATTATTTTTGCTCTTCTCGTGGACGTCGTACTTTCCCTTAAAAAGGCCCATCACCATCGAGCCGGCCTCCCGGGCCGCCTGTTCGGCGATAGCCAACTCCTTTTCGTATTGAAATGTTGTCGTCAAGCTCACACTCACACTGCGATACGCAGACCGATTAAGCATTAAACACCAGAAGCTGGATGACAGCAACTTGCGGTCGCGGCGGGATGCCGGCTTTCATGCGGAAATTTCTGTGAAATCGCGAACCTTGACGGCGCCGGCTCGAACCATTTCATCGATCGCACGCTCGCCATCGTGAGGCTCCAGGTTAACCGCGCGAATCGAATCGCCGAGGAGTACGACCTTGAAGCCCTCTCTCAAGCCATCAAGCACCGTGTGCTTGACGCAGTAATCCGTGGCCAATCCACCGACGAGAATTCGTTCAACACCTTTGCGCCGGAGCAACGTTGCGAGTCGCGTTCCAGACAGATCAGTCGCTTGGAATCCGGAGTAACTATCCTCATCGGGAGTCATGCCTTTCGATAGGACAACCGCATTGCCCAGTTTCAAGTCGCCATGAAACTCTGCGCCCCCGGTTCCTTGAACGCAGTGCACGGGCCAGGGACCGCCGTGAGTCTTAAAATGGTTGGTCCTTTCCGGATGCCAATCACGCGTCGCAAATATCGGCAATCCGGCCTCGGTAAATCTTTCGATCGCGCGATTTAAAACTGGAACTACTTCATCTCCCCCCGACACGGCCAGCGCGCCGCCCGGGCAGAAATCGTTTTGCACGTCGACAATGATCAGCGCGTCTTTTGCCTGCATCGATTTCAATTATAAATAATGGTATTTTAGTTGCAATCGGGTTCATTCTCTAAGTCGATTATCAGCATGACAATCAAAGCCGTTTTTTTCGACGCGGCGGGCACGCTTATCAAGCCCGCCAGGCGGGTGGGCGAAAGTTACGCGGCGCTTGCCGCCACGCATGGCAAGGACGTTTTGGCTTCCGACATCACGGCGCGCTTTCGGGTCTGTTTCGATTTGGCGCCGCGTCTCGCTTTTCCCGGAGTAACTGAATCGAATCTCGGCGCGTTGGAACGGGATTGGTGGAAGCAACTGGTTCGTCGGGTATTCGAACCGTGGAGTCCCTTTGAAAAGTTCGATGAATACTTCACGGAGCTATTCGCTTATTTTGCCGAGCCAGGGGCCTGGTCTCTTTATCCGGAAGTACCCGAGACGCTGTCGGCGCTCAAACAACGGGGCTTGATTCTCGGCGTGATCTCGAACTTCGATTCGCGGCTGGTGCGAGTTCTCAACGGCCTCGGCGCCGGCTCATCGTTCGAAGAGATTTTCGTTTCGAGCCGGGTTGGCTACGCCAAACCGGATCCCCGAATCTTTCAAGTTGCCTTGAACCGTCATGGCCTGAGGCCCGAAAATGCTATACATGTCGGCGACAACGAGACCAATGATTTACATGGCGCCAACAACGCCGGACTTAGGGGTGTTCTCGTCGACCGCGCTAATGGAACATCGCCAGCTGATCGTGATCGCGTGACCAGCCTCAAGGCGATTGTTTCGATGCTCGATGACTGATTGGGCTGACCTGAGGAAGCTTGACACATTTTTTTAACTAAGGTACACGGCTGCGATCTCAGTGGAAAATCCGATGACTTCATCAAGCTGGCAACAGACGGAAAGCGACAATAGCACGATGCGTATGCACTTCAGCCTGCCCGCCGATGCCGGCCTTTTTCCCGCAGTGGTCGTGATCCAACATCAGGGCGGCGTCGATGAGTTCGTCGAGAAGATGACCATCAGATTAGCCGACGCGGATTACGTTGCTGCTGCGCCGGATCTCTATCACCGCGACGGCCCGGACTGCCAAGACGATATCGCGACGCGCCGATCCCGCCTCGGCGACCGGAGAATCATCACTGACGTAAACGCCTGTGTCGCCTTCATGCAACGCCACGACTGCGTCGACCGAAATCGTATCGGCATCATCGGATTTTGCATGGGTGGACGCGTCGTCTATCTGATGGCCGCGGCCAATCCGGTGTTTAAGGCGGCGGTGGCCTACTACCCCGGCAATACGTTTCGCGCTTGGGGGCGCGACCTTCCGTCGCCATTCGAACGCACCGCCGAAATCCATTGTCCGCTTCAAGGCCATTTCGGCGCCGATGACAAAAATCCTTCACCAGAAGACATGGCGAAGTTCGACGCCGAACTGACCAAGTTTGATAAGCCGCATGAGTTTTTCGCGTATCCCGACGCCGGTCATGCTTTCATGGACAGCACCAAGACGAGCTATCGCCGTCATGCCGACGAGGCTTCTTGGCCCCGAACACTGGATTTTTTACAACGGCATCTTGCGGCGAGATAATGAGCTCAGTCAAAAGCGTTTATTGCGAGCCTGAACCCTTATGAAATCTTGCGTATCATTTCGACAGACAACCGGTTTGGTTCATCTGCCACCAGTCGTGTAGGACCGTGGGAAAAAAACCGCCTAAACAAAACCACGAAATTTGGAATGCGGTCGTCGAGGAACGGCAACGAATCTCTCGTGAGCTGCACGACCGCGTGTTGCAACTGTTGTCGAGCGTCAGGATGCGGGCTGAGAGTTGCCGCCGCCGTCTTCCCGGTAACCGGGGCGCGCTCGAGAACGAACTTCATACCATCGAAGAAAACATCGACAAGGCGATTACCGAAATTCGAAACTTGCTCACGGAAAATCAGAGCCTGGAGGATCTCCAGGCCGGTTCCCTGGAGCGACGACTGAAACAAGAGTTGGATATTTTTCGCGCTCGCACCGGATTCAAGCTCGATTTCCGATGCGCCATCGATACCCACAAATTGCCCGCGGCCATCGAGCGAGAATTGTATTTCACTCTGCGTGAAGGCATTCTCAATGCGGTTCGTCACTCCCGCGCGACCGAGCTGCACCTTCTGCTGACGAAAACCGCAAATGGCTGCGCAGCCCGTTTGCGCGACAACGGTGAAGGTTTCGACGCCGCTTCGACCGAGGGAAGCAATCACTACGGGCTCAAAGGGATGAGAGAACGAATCCGAAAAATCGGCGGCGAGCTGGATCTCCACACAGCGCCAGGAAAAGGCACAGAGATTAAGATCAAAATTCCTTTCGCAAATTAGAGACGTGCTCCCGACAAACTCGCAATGACGCTGCGCTATCCAATAGCCTGTTAGTCGCGACTCTGGTGGCGCCGAGTTTCCGATACGGCGAACCTCGTCAAGTTTTCACCGGTCAGGCGAAAAACCGTCCACTCATGCATTGGCACGGCGCCGAGTTTTTTGTAAAAGTTGACGGCTGGCTCGTTCCAATCGAGCACCGACCATTCTAATCTGCCACACTGCCGTTCTTTGGCTACTCCTGCGACGTAACGAAGCAAAGCGTTCCCGAAGCCGCGTCGGCGAAACGCCTCGTCGACAAAGAGATCCTCGATATAGATCCCCGGCAGACCGAGAAACGTTGAATAGTTGTGAAAGAATATGACGAAGCAGACCGGCTGTCGCTTGAAATAGCCAATGGCAACTTCCGCGGCGTGACGGCGGCCGAAGAGTGTCTCACGCAAAGTCTTTTCCGTGGCAGTGACTTCATGTGACAGCCGCTCATAGTCCGCGAGCTTTTTGATAAATGAAAGAATCACCGGCACGTCCGCCTTGGTAGCGGGCCGAATCTGAAAACTGGGAATCTCTATCGATGATCTCATAGTTGCTCCATGTACGATGAACACTTACACGAATGCTGGACGATGCACGACCCAGTGTACTTGGAACGCTGCCGGAAATCGTTCTTTATCCACATTATTTTTTGGCGTTTCTAAGCGCCCGCCAGACTCGTTCGGGCGTTAGCGGCAGATCTTTGATGCGCACGCCGGTAGCTCGGTCGATGGCGTTGCACACCGACGGCGCCACGGAAAGAATGCCGCCTTCGGCCATGCCACGCACGCCAAATGGCCCCGGCCCGTCGCCATTCTCGACCAATACCGTATGAAATTCCTCCGGCACGTCAGCGAAAGTAGGAATCCGATAATCGACAAGATTCGGATTGATGAGTTGACCGTTGTCGTAGACCAGTTGCTCAAATAACGTATGGCCGATGCCTTGCATCGCGGCGCCTTCCTCTTGAGCGACACAGTGCTCCGGATGAATCGCCTTGCCAACGTCCGCCACGGAGATGAATTTCTTCAGCTTCACCTCGCCGGTTTCGTGATCAATCTCAACCTCGGACGTCCCCATCCCCACTTCCCAGAAGACCGGCAACCGATTGTTGGTGATTTCCGGCCCCGCTTCACCGCGGCCAATCATTTCACCCCCGGACCCTTTACCGAAGCGCCGCTCAAACGCTTCTTGAAACGTTATGCGCGCTTCGCCGCAAACTAAGGCGCCGTCAACGACACGAATTTGGCCGGCCTTTACGCCCATCGTCTGGGCCCCGATCTTGACAAACTGCTGTTTAAGATCGCGCGCAGCTTTCTGCACGGCGGTTCCCATGAGCGTGGTCGACCGGCTCGATCCCGTCGAGCTATCGTACGGCGTAACTTTCGTATCCGCTCCGGCCACGCGGAACTGTTCCATCGGCAGCGTCAATTCTTCCGCGGCGATTTGCGTCAAAGTGGTGCGGACTCCCTGCCCCATCTCTGTGCTGCCGGCAACGATATTGGCAATGCCGTCGGACTGCATTCGGATCATCGCCACGGACACCGGCGTCGCCCCGGCGTTGCTGGTCGCGCAACCCATGCCGATAGGCGCATTTTTCTTTTTGATCGACTTTTTCCAGCCGCTTTCACGGACCAAGCTTTTGAGACTCGTAGCGAGATTGGCGTCGATGCCTTTTAAGCCGGGCCGTAATTCCTGGCCCTTCTTGAGCAAGTTTCTAAGGCGCACTTCCGCTGGGTCCATGCCGATCTTCGCTGCGATCATTTCGATCTGCGATTCGCCGGCGTAAATTACCTGTGGCGCGCCGATCGCGCGATAAGAACCGGCCGAACCGGTGTTAGTATAGACTTGGTAGGCGTCCGTGCGGATATGGGGAATCCAATAAGGACCGATAACGCGCGTCGCCGACCGCGCCGTCACCTGCGGCCCGTTGTCGTCATAGCCGCCGGTGTCTAAATAAATTTCCGCTTCGCGCGCGATGATCGTGCCGCCGCGCTTGGCGCCGGTCTTAATGCGCACGCGCGCGCCGTGGCGTCGAACCGTCACCATGGACTCGCCGACAGAGTTGCAAATACGCACCGGCCTTTTCGCTTTGCGCGCCAGCGCGACCACCAGCGGCTCGAATTTCGTGTACGACTTGCTGCCGTACCCGCCGCCCAGATAATTAATGATCATGCGCACTTTTGATGGCGGCACTTTGAACAACCTGGAAATATCACCGCGCACTTGGAACGGATGTTGCGCCGAGGACCAAACCGTAATTTCGTCATTGTCGTCGTACTGCGCAATCACCGAATGCGGTTCCATGGCGTAGTGATAGACCATCGGGAATGTAAACGTGTCCTCGACGATCACGTCGGACTGGGCAAACCCTTCTTCAACATTGCCGCGCTCGACTTTTTCATGCGTGCCGATATTGCTGCCCTTCTCTTCGTGAATCAGCGGGGCATCTTTCCGGATCGCTGCGTCGATACCCACCACCGCGGGCAATTCTTCGTAGTCGACTTCGATCAGCGCCAACGCTTCTTCTGCGGTCGCCAAGTCCAGCGCCGCCACCGCCGCCACCGGCTCGCCCACGTAATGAACTTTGTTCATGGCAATCACGGGCCGGCCGTTGTAGATGGCATTGAGATCCGCAATGTCGGCCGCACTCAGCACCGCAACGACGCCGGGCAGCGTTTCGGCGCGGGATGCATCGATCGAACGAACGCGCGCATGCGGATAAGTGCTGCGCAAAATTTTGCCGTGAAGCATTCCGGGAATGATCAGATCGCCGACGAACTTCGCCTTGCCCGTCACTTTCTCCACGCCGTCCACTCTTGCTACGCTGTGACCGACATATTTGAGTTCTCGTTTTGCCATGAAATCTCCGCCGTTAAATTTAAATTCGAACCTAACAAAGCCATTATACCAGTTCAAGAAACCACACTCGGACTCGAGGCTAGATCGTCGCAGAACCTGTGCTTTACCGGCAGTGACGGTCGGCGCGAGCTTGTCATTTCGAAGCGAAGCGAGAAATCTTTTTTTCGTTCGTTGGGAATCCACGCGATCTTCCGCTATAACCGTCCGCATGCGCTTCCCCTCTCGACTCATCCGCGGCACCCTCGTCCAACGTTACAAACGCTTTCTCGCCGACGTGCGTCTCACCAGCGGCGAAATTGTCACCGCACACTGCACCAACACCGGCAGCATGATGGGGTGTAAAGATCCCGGTTCCGCCGTCTACATTTCCAAGTGCGCCAATGGCAACCGAAAACTCGCCTACACTTGGGAATTGATTCACACCGATCGCATCTGGGTCGGCATCAACACCATGCATCCCAACCGACTTGTAGCCGAAGCCGTTCAATCGGGCCGGATCCGAGAATTATGCGGATATGAAACCATTCGACGGGAAGTCAAAGTCAACACTCACAGCAGGCTCGACCTTTGTCTGCAAGGTAGCGACGGTTGCTGCTTCGTCGAAGTCAAAAACGTCACACTCGCCATTGGCGGCGCCGCCGCATTTCCCGATGCGGTCAGCGAGCGCGCGACGAAACACCTCAAAGAATTGATGCGCTTAAAACGCCAAGGCCATCGCGCCGCCGTGGTTTTTGTCATTCAGCGCGCTGACTGCGATTATTTTCGTCCCGCCGACGAGATCGACGCGGAATACGGCCGGTGGCTACGCCGAGCGATAAAAGCGGGAGTCGAAGCGCTGCCTTACCAGGCCAAAGTCACGCCACGAGAAATCATCTTGGCGGATCGATTGCCAGTCCAGATCTAGCAGCCTGATTGTTGTTGACCCGGGAGTGACTTCGTTTTCGTTGCGTTCCAGCCCACGGCCGTGGCAAAAATGATATTCGATTGGCTTTTGCGACTGAAGCACCTGGCCTTGGCGGCGCGCCCCCGTACATGCTACAGAGAGAAGCTAAGCCGCTGATATCGTCGACTTTCATGTCGAATAATTTGTACGAGGAGGAATATCTATGATGACCGCACAAGATCTCCGAGGAGTTTTAGCGATCATGCCGACCCCGGCTAAGGACGGAGCTGAACGTCTTGATGCCACGAACACCGTAGACTTGGACGAAACCGCGCGCCTCGCTGAACATTTAGTCCGCGACGGCGCCACCGGGATCATGGCGCTCGGCACCATGGGGGAGTGCGCGACCACGTCGCAAAGCGATTATGAAGCCTACGTCGATTGCTTATTGAAGACCGTGCGCGGCCGGATTCCCACGTTTGTCGGCACAACCGCGTTAGGCGGCCATGAAATTGCCCGGCGTATCAAGTTTGTCAAGGAACGCGGCGCCACCGGAACTCTCTTGGGCATTCCGATGTGGCAGCCGGCGACGCCTGATATGGCGGTGCAATTCTACAAAGATGTCTCCCAAGCGTTCCCGGATTTCCCGATCATGGTTTACGCCAATCCGCGCGCCTTTCGCTTCGCTTTTGACGCTGATTTCTGGGGGCCGATGGTCGACAAGGCGCCGACAGTGATGTCGGCTAAATTCTCCAGCAAAGCGATCTTGAAAAAGGTCGTGGCCGTCACCAAAGGACGGGTCAATTTGGTGCCGCCCATCGGGCTCGCCTACGAATTCGCGCAAATGTCGCCCGAATCTCAGACCACTTGTTGGATTCCCTCGGTCGGACCGCAGGTCGGTCTGGCACTCATGAAAGCACTGGCAGCGCGCGATGCGCGGCAAGCCAAAGCCGTCGCCGATGACATCGCCTGGGCCAACGAGCCGCATCATGCGATCACCGGCTCTCAAGAGGTTTTTGCGTCCTACAACATTCAAATGGAAAAAATTTTGATGGGCGCTTCCGGCTACTGCAGGCCCGGCCCGATCCGGCCGCCGTATAACTACATGCCGGACGATTTCGTCAAAGCGGCAACGGAAGGCGGCCAGCGCTTCGCCAAGCTGCGCGAGAAATATTCAAAGCTACTCGGATAACTTTCGTTGGATCCCGCTGGGTCGAAGAGGAAAGCTAACGCCAAGCGGTGCAGCGTGTTACGGATTGCCTGGGGATGTTCCACTCTTTGAGAGCCGGCGCGATGGGGAGCTCGTGGGCTCCACCAAAGGCGACGATGCCAAAGAAAGTAAAAATATCGAAGTCTTAACTGCTCCGGAACTAGGCTCACCTACGCAACTGCCTCTTGGAATGTCAGCGGAGCCTCCTCCGAGGAATGATTTTCCAGATTCACTTTCTTGCCGTCCTTGATGACCATCGCGAGATTGGCAGGATCCTGCAACACTCGTATATCCGCCAGCGGATTTTGTTTGAGAATGACGATGTCCGCCAGTTTTCCTGTTTCAAGCGCCCCCACTTCGTTCTCCAACCCTACCGCAAACGCATTGTCTCTAGTGCAGGCCGTAATCGCCTCTATCGGCGTATAGCTGCCGTAACGGACCAAGATCTCCGCTTCTTTGGCGTGCATTTTTCCATAGGGCATCCAGGAGTAATTGCCAGTATCCGTACCGCACATGATCTTGATCCCCAAAGGACGGGCTCGTTGCAGCACATTCACAAGCCCGTCCATATTTCGCTTCATCCGGTCTAGGTCGATCTGAATTTGTTCCTGCCCAACTTCACGACCGATTTCCAACACCCGCGCCACGAATGTCGCGGTCGGCACGATCCGGACGCCCGCTTTGGCGACGGCCTCGAGGTCAGCCTCGGTTGCCAGGTCGGTATGCATGATCCAGTCAACGCCTGCCTCCGCCGCGGCGCGCGTCGAGGCCGAGCCTCTCGAGTGAATCGCAACCCGCACGTTTCGGCGGTGCGCTTCTTGAACCACCGCCGACATCTCTTCTTTTGCAATGGTCTGGGTTTCGCCGGACCGGCTGTCAGCCATCTTAATGAAGTCGACGCCGTGCTTGCACTGCCGCCGCACTTCCGTAACCATGTCCGCCGCGGTGTTGGCGAGGACACCGATCGAGTGCTTCGGGCTGCCCACCCAGGAAGGTTCCTCGTCCTCTATCGAGCCGTAGGTAACGATCATGCGACCGGCACAGTATACGCGAGGGCCCTCGATCAACCCAAGTTTTATGGCGTCTCGAACCGCCACATCCGTGAACCAAGTCCCGCCCGGCACCGAGATGCTGGTCACCCCGGACCGCAACACTATCTGAGCGTTCCTTGCCGCCCGTAGGGTATTGAATTCAGGTCTGGTTGTCCCTCTACCTCTGGCCTCGCCCGGAACTCTGGGGTTGCCATACGATAGGTGGGTATGGGCATCGATGAGCCCCGGCATGATCCACTGTCCGGTGGCATTGATAACCTCCACATTCTCACTGTCTTCCAGCCTTATGTCGCCGGGCAAGCGCCCGGTGCTTTTGATGCGATTACCTTGGATCACAATAGCCTCATTCCGACTCGGAGAATTCCCTGTGCCATCAATCATGGTGCCGTTAGAGATCACGATAGTTTTTTTAGCATTGCCGCTCATCTGACCCTCCCAATTATACGGTCAAGACTTGCCGCCAGAGCCGCCTCCCGACTGCCGACGCTTCTTCTGTCGATCACATGATGAAGGTAACCGGCTTGCGCCCGCGCCGGATTCCCAGCATAACGGGGCTCTATCACGGCTCCGTCCCCAACAACAATGAAAAAAATAATCTTTAGCCACGGTCTACCAATCAGAGCTGGTCAGACGAGTGACGCCCGAAACATTGCTAAAAGAAAGTAATTAATTACAATCATTTCTTCTCGAGACAGTCGCGTGTTTGAATGTGTGGAAGCTTTGAACCGATTAATCTATTCAAGTCGTTCAGGCAAGCCGTGGCTGATGAATGTATATAGGAGGATTGAAATGAAGTTGGACGGTCAAGTTGCAATCATTGTCGGCGGCGCGCGCGGCATCGGCGAAGCGATCGCGCATACCTTTTCTCGGGAAGGCGCGAGCACCGTCTTGGTGGACCTGGAAAAAATGAAGCCCCAACTCGATGGCGTTGCTCAAGGGATCAATGAGCACGGTGGAAAAGCCGTCGCTATCGCCGCCGACTGCAGCGACGATCGCCAAGTCAACGCGCTGATTGACGAGACCATTCGACGATTTGGCAAGATCGACATTCTCGTCAACAGCGCCGGCTTTCGCGGTCCATTGGTGCCGGTGCAAGACATCACCGAAAAAGAATGGGATGACGTGCTCTTGTACAACCTTAAGCTAGTGTTTCTCTGTTGCCGCGCGGTCTTGAAACAGATGATGAAGCAGAAAAGCGGCAGCATCGTCAGTATCTCCGGCACTGCCGGCAGAGAAGGCATGGCGCTGCGCGGCTCGCTGTGCGCGGCCAAGTGGGGTCTCGTGGGCCTGACCCAAACAATCGCCAAAGAAGCCGGCCCTTATGGGATCAGAGCCAACGTAATCTGCCCAGGCGGGATGGACGAACCCGATCTCCGAGAGATGTACGCGGAGAGAGCCAAAGGATTAGGAATGGAGTTTTCCCAGCTGGAAAAACAAGTGTTGGAGCTCACGCCGTTACGTAAGTACGCAAAGCACGAGGAAGTCGCCAAAGCCGCGCTCTTTCTCGCCTCCAGCGATTCGTCTCACACGACCGGCGAATCTCTCAATGTCTCTGGCGGAAGGTTGATGAGTTAACATGATGGCCGGAAGTAATGCTATCTGAGTTCGAGCGTTGCTATGAACTCGGAGAAGAGTCATGAAAAGTCTTGCCGTCACGTCTGTGATCACTATGTTGGTCTACTTGCCGAGGCGCAGAGCACACAGAGGTTTTCTTTCCACGCTCTCCTTCTCCGCGTCCTCCGCGCCTCTGCGGTGAACCATTCGAATCCTTCGTCCTCAACCCAGATAACCGTGTTCGCGCCAAAATTGCTCGGCAGCGGGATGCAAGGGAATCACGAGCGGCCCATCGGGCGTATCGCGGCACATGCGTTCCAACGGCAGCGGACCAGGTTCCTGCCAGCCAATCCGATCCTTGCGAGCTTCCAGTGCGGCGCAAACCGCGGTCACGACTGCGTCGGGAACGTTGGCGTGCGTATAAACAGCGAAGCCACTGAAATCCAAGGCGGGCACATCCTCCGGTAACCTGGGATAGCGCGCCTTGGGAATCACGGCACGACGAAGACCGAGTGCTTCTAACTTAGCTAGCATAGGCTGATCGAGCGGCAACATGTGCATTCTCGCCTCAGCCGCTGCGTTGACCCAGCTGCGCACTGCTTCATCGACAATCATGTCGACTTCACCGCGCTGCATGGCGCCGAAGCGGTTATCCTTACTCGGCAAACCAGCGTCGTAGCGCACTTGCCCACCCCAGGAAACAATATCATCGAGCGAAAAACCTGCGGTCGCCAAGACTTCTTTGACAACCGGATGAAGCGCATGATCCTTTTGACCGCGCATGGACACGCGGAGCGGATAACGGCGCTGACGAATCTCATGGAAAGACTTCAGGCCCGTCCGTTCAGTCACAGCAAAAGCGAGCTGGTCGGGCGACGGAATGACCGTGATCGCGCGCAGCGAAATCGGCGCTGCAAAGGGTCCCGTGCCGCGCTCGGCCAGAGCTAAATATCCCGCCGGATTGATAATGGCAACCTGCACGTCGCCACGAGCGACACCTTCGATCGCCGCTGGACCGTCGCTGGCGAAAAGAATGACCGGCCACCCATCCGCGCCTTGCGGTCGCAAGCTAACACGAGCTTGGCGGTGCGCCCAGCCTGGCTGATCGACCAACTCCGAAGCGAGTTCGAGGACTAGCCTGGATCGTATGGTGTCTCTGCCGATCGAGTGGTTCGTTGTCTGATTGTTAGGTTTCTTTTCCATCGAAGCTTTCCTTACCGGATCCTAAGCGTCCGATCGACGTCAGAGATCCATTCAGACTGTGTGAAAACTCTATCGGAGCCCTTCGACAGCGCTCAGGGCGAACGGCTAAATGCTTAATTTTAAGCGAAGCGATTCCGTTCGTGGTGAGCCCGTCTGTCCTGAGCCAAGTCGAAGGAAACCATGAACGGACTTTTCACACAGTCTGCCGAAGGGAGAAATCTTTCTTCTTCGCCTTCGCCAATTTGTTTACGGCCTTCTCAGATGCCGCTAGTCGTACGTAAGAATTCCGCGCCCCAATATTCGTCCATGCTGCAAGTCGTCGATTGCCTGATTGATCTGCTCAAGCTTGTAACGATGGGTGACTAAATCATTGAGTTTCAGCTTGCCGTCGCGGTACCAACGAATGAAGATTGGAAAATCGCGAGCGGGACGGCAATCGCCGCCGCTCGTACGGGTAAACGAGCGGTTGCCGATAAACAGGCTCGTGTCGAGAATCGCTTTTGCATCTGGCGGTGTAATCCCGACGAGCAACGCCGTGCCGCCTCTATTCATACCCGAATAACCGGGGCGCACGGCGCCAAGAATTTGTTCTTGCGTCTGCGGTAAACCTACAGCATCGATCGCATAGTCAACGCCACCGTCAGTTAGTTTCCGAATCGTTTCCAGCGCGTCTCCCTCCTTCGAGTTCACGATATGCGTTGCGCCGAAGCGGCGCGCGAACTCGAGCTTTTGATCGTTGATGTCAACGGCGATGATTGGATTCGCGTCAACGATCGCTGCCGCCGATATGGCACAAAGCCCGATGCCTCCGGAACCGAACACCGCAACCGACGCTCCAGGTCGCACTCGAAGCGTGTTGATGATTGCGCCGGCGCCCGTCATGACCGCACATCCAATGATCGCTGTCACGTCCGTCGGTATATCCTTTGGCATCGACAGCACGACGCGTTCCTGCGCTAGCGCGTATTCCGCCCATGTGGCGGCAGAGTGCATCACTTCTTGACCCTTCCAAAAGGCGATCGACTGCGCTCGATCGTTCAGGGCGTGCGCGACCAACGGTTGGTTGGTGGTCGAATTATCCCGATCGACCCATGTCGTAATCACATGGTCGCCTTCCTTAACGTGCTTGACGTCGCGCCCCGTGGCGACCACTACGCCTGTCGATTCATGGCCGAGGAGCGCCGGCAATCGTTGACCAGGTCGTGCTGGCCGCTGCATGGTGTGAAGTTGCGAGTGACAAACGCCACTCGCGAAGAGCTTGACGAGTACCTGGTCCGTCGCCGGATCGGCAAACTCAACTTCGTCCACCACCAGAGGCTCTTTTGGTTCGACAAAAATCGCCGCCCGACCTTTTGTGGGCATTTGTTGCCTCCTTGCCCGCCGTGGCTTTGAGTCGCGATATTTCGACTGACGCTGAACGCGATTGTTGCGCTAATAAACCACCAACTGAAAGACAGCCGATCCCTGAAAGACCAATTAATCCGTAGGATTCAATTTGTCCAGATAAACGATCAGCTATTTTGCCGCTTGACGATCGCGCAAGTGCGGTGGTAGTACGAGCGCAGCTTCACGCTCGCACTGGGATCGACCCTTCTCACGGAGGATGCACATGCGCAAGAATGCAGTACTTGCAATGGCGTTCGCGTTTGCCGCGGCAGCGTTTTTCTTGTTCGCTCATTCCATACGAGGCGCGAGCTCTGGCGACATCGGGCTCAATGGCCAAGTCAGCTCGGTTGAAGAAGGCCCGATGGAGGGCGTGCTGGTGAGCGCAAAGAGAGCCGGGTCGACCGTGACGACTACCGTGGTGAGCGACGGCCAGGGCCGTTATACCTTCCCCGCGAAGAAACTCGAGCCCGGTCAATATGCTATTTCGATCCGCGCGACCGGCTACGAAGTTGATGGTCCCGCAGTGGCGACCATCACATCAGAAAAAACCACAGCAGTCGATTTGAAGCTGCACAAGACGCAGGATCTCGCCGCGCACTTAACGAACGCGGAATGGCTCGCCAGCGTTCCCGGCACCCAGCAGCAAAAAAATACACTCCTGAGTTGCGTCGGCTGCCACACCGTCGAGCGAATCGTACGGTCAAAGTACGATGCGGCTGGGTTCATACAAGCGATCCTGCCGCGGATGGCGAGTTACGTAAATCAAAGCACGCCGCTGCGCCCGCAGCTACGACTCGGCGCGCGCGACACCGCGTTAGTCGGTGAAGAACAGGAGCGAGTCCAGCGGACCCAAGCCGAGTGGTTAAGCAATATCAATTTGAGCTCATCTGCCACGTGGGCGTTTCCCCTGAAGACTTTGCCTCGTCCCAAAGGCCAAGCCACGCGGGTGATCATAACGGAGTACGATTTGCCGCGCCCGACGATCGAGCCCCATGACGTGATCGTCGATGGAGAAGGCATTGCTTGGTATTCCAATTTCGGCGAGCAGACGCTCGGGAAGCTCGATCCCAAAACCGGCAAGCACACCGAATACTCCGTGCCCGAGCCAAAGAAAGGTTCGCCGACCGGTGCGCTTTCGGTGCGTTTCGACAAAGACCAGAATTTGTGGTTGGGCATGATGTACCAGGCGAGCATCGCGAAATTCGATAAGAAGGCCGAGACATTCCAGGTCTGGAACATTCCCTCGGAACTGAACAAGGCGAATACGCAAATCAATATGACGAGCCCCATGCATATCGGTGTGGACGGCAAGGTGTGGGCGCAAAACAACGGATTCGCAGGCGTGCATCGCGTCGATCTGAAATCCGGGAAATGGGAAACCTGGGACCCGTTCAAGGAATCACCCAGAGGGCACAATATCTACGATGTCATCGCCGACTCCCAGAACAACGCTTATTTCACCGATATCGGGAAAGAGCACATCGGCAGGATCGATGCGAAGACCGGCAAGCTCACGCTGTACGAGACGCCCACCCAGGGCTCGGGGCCGCGCCGGGGCATGATGGATGCGCAGGACCGTCTCTGGTTCGGTGAGTACCGCGGCAATAAAATTGCGATGTTCGACACCAAGAGCGAAAAATTCCAGGAGTGGGCGGTGCCGACGCCGTGGTCTAACCCTTACGACGTTGCCGTGGATAAAAACGGCGAGGCGTGGACCGGATCCATGTTGAGCGATCGGATCACGCGGCTCGATCCCAAGAGCGGACAGTTCGTCGAATATCTTCTTCCCAGGTCGACCAACGTTCGGCGCGTGTTCGTCGACGATTCGACGACGCCGGTGACTTTCTGGGTGGGCAGCAATCACGGCGCGTCCATCATTAAACTGGAGCCGCTCGATTGAGGCAACGGGCACATGCCTGCATCGATGAGGAATCCGCTGGACGCGCGTGTGCTTGACCTGAATGTCACGTACAGGTCGGGCCAGCGCTGATGATCTTCACAATCTCGTTTCAAGGAGAATACTTATGCGCAAACAAATATTTCTCGTGTCGGCTATCGCGACTGTGGCAGTGTGCCTATTTTTCGCGGCTGCTGGTTTCATCCGCGCCGCAAATTCCCCCGACATCGCACTTACGGGACAAGTCAGCTCGACGGAAGAAGGCCCGATGGAAGGCGTGCTGGTGAGCGCTAAGACAGACGGCTCGACGGTGACGATCACTGTGATCAGCGACCAGCAAGGCCGTTATCGTTTTCCCGCGGCGAAATTGGCGCCGGGTGAATATTCCATCAGCATCCGGGCGATTGGCTACGAATTGGAGGGCGGCGGCGCCGCGAAAATCATCGCGGATAAAACCGCCAATGTCGATTTAAAGCTCAAGAAGACCCAAGACCTCGCGGCCCAGCTCACAAGCGCGGAATGGATCGCGAGCGTGCCGGGCACGACGCAACAGAAGAATATTTTTCTTAACTGCATGGGCTGCCACACCGTCGAGCGAATTATGCGCTCGAAATACGATACCGCGGGTTTTATACAAGCCCTGCCGCGCATGGCGAACTATGCGAACATGAGCACGCCGTTACACCCGCAGCCGCGACTCGCCGACCGGTCGGCGGCGACCTCTGTCGAAGCGTTCAAAAGGCAGGCGGAATATTTGAGCACAGTCAATTTAAGCTCGGCGTCCAGTTGGCAATTTCCGCTTAAAACCCTCCCCCGCCCCACTGGTAGAGCCACAAGGGTCATCATCACAGAGTACGACCTGCCGCGGCCGACGGTAGAACCGCACGATGTAATCGTCGATCAGCAAGGGACGGTCTGGTATTCCAATTTCGGAGAGCAGTACCTGGGAAAGCTCAACCCCAAGACCGCCAAGGTCACGGAATACTCCGTGCCTCTGCTTAAGAAAGGCTCGCCCACCGGAATGCTCGATTTGCAACCCGACAAAGACGGCAACTTATGGCTCGCTCTGATGTATCAAGGCGGCATAGCGAAGTTCGATAAGCAGAGCGAGAAATTCCAGGTGTGGGCGATTCCGCCGGAGCTGAACAACGATACCACTCAGCAATCGATGGTGATGCCGGCCGAGTCCCACGTCGACGGCAAGGTTTGGATGACCGACGTCGATAGACGCGCCCTGCATCGGTTAGATCTCGCCTCCGGCAAATTTGAGACCTTCGATTTGAAAAAGATTTTACCGACAGACAAAGTGCACTCCGCGTACGGTATCAAGGCCGACTCCCAGAACAATCTCTATTTCATGGACTTCAGCGACCAGAACATCGGCAGGATAGACGCCAAGACCGGGAAAGCCACGCTCTATCCAACGCCGACGCCCAATTCGCGGCCCCGCCGCGGCATGATGGACGCGCAAGGGCAACTTTGGTTTGCCGAATACGGCGGTAATCGAGTCGGGATGTTAGACACGAAGACCGAACGCATCCAGGAATGGGAAGTGCCGACGCCGTGGACCGCGCCTTACGATGTGACCGTCGATAAAAACGGCGAACTATGGAGCGGCACGATGTCCACCGATCGCGTGCTGCGGCTCGATCCCAAGAGCGGACGATCCACCGAATACCTGCTGCCAAGGACAACCAACATGCGGAGAGTGTTCGTGGACAACTCGACCACGCCGCTCACTTTCTGGGTGGGCAACAATCACGGCGCCTCGATCATCAAACTGGAGCCGTTGGATTAATCTCAAAAACAAGGCGAGAGCTTGGGTAATTTGACAGACATAATTTTTTCACCGTCTGAGCTGCGGCTTCTCGCTTACAGTGTTGTATCTAACGATAGGCCTGTAGGGCCGGGAGGATTATCATGTATAAGCGAATGACCATGCCAATTGTTCTCGTCACGCTCGCTGCGTTCATGCTGCTCTCTGCGCAGTTACTTCGCGCCCAAGACCGAGCGGGCACGCTGCAGGGAGTAGTCAAGAATTCGTCAGGGACGCCGCTCGCCGGGGCGTTTGTGAAAATGAAAAATGCCGAGCGGCGCCTCACCTTTATGGTGGTCACTCAGGCGCAAGGCCGCTACTCAGTGAACACTCTCCCTACCGGCAAATATGTCGTCCAGGGGATCGGAGGCGATTATCAGAGCGAACTGTCCGCGCCGGTGGACGTGGCAGCCGGCCGGCCGGCAACGGTGGACCTGTCCCTGACAGTTATGCGGGCGCCGCAGCTCGCTGGCGCATGGCCGGGGAGACTGCCGGGCGAGCGAGGTGGCGAGGCCGAGGACGCAACAGGAAGGGCGGCTCCAGCCTTGCCTGAGGGAGAGGGCAAGAAGGTCGTCGAGACGAAATGTGTCTCCTGTCATGACGCCCAGCGCACCGTGAGATTCCGAGCTAACCGGGAGCGGTGGGAAGAAACCATCCGGAACATGCGACTTTACGCGCAAGGCTCAACCCTCGCCAAAGATTTGACCGAGCAGGAATCCAAAGTCCTGTTGGACTATGTGGCAACGAATTTCGGCAGCAGAGATCGGGCCGCAAGGCCTAAGCCGGATCCCAATAGCCGCTTGCCTAGGACTCTGCTCCAAGCTGAAGCAACCAAATATATAGCGGTGGAATATGAACTGCCTATCGCCGACGCGGAACCGCACGAGATAACGGTTGACGCCGGCGGCAACGGTTGGGTCAGCCAACGAAGGGGAGGCCACATCGGCCGCTTGGATCCAAAGACGTTGATCTACACTGATATTGCCCCGCCCCCCGCTCAATCAAAATTCCTTCGTCTGAACGCCATTAGGATCGGTCCGAACAATAAGCTTTGGTTCGTAGATGGCGGACCTAACCGCCGCTGGTTGAGCTACGACGCGACGGCCCGCGAGTTTAGCGTCTTTGAATTGCCAAAAACCAAAAGTGGCAATGCCAGCGGCAATACTATGCGTGTTCACCCGAATGGAACGGTCTGGATGAATTCCATCGGTGCCAACCAGGTCATTCGGTTGGATCCCAAAACCCGGCAGTTCACCTTTTTTGAGGTTCCCGCCGGAGTCAAGGCGGGGAGGACCGCTAACCCCTACGGGATGGCGATAGCCGGGGACGGCAAAATCTGGATTGCCGAGAATTCCGTGAACATGATGGGCCGGATCGATCCGATTACGGGCAAGATCGACGAGTTCGAAATCCCCGTGAAAGACTCCGTCCCGCGGAAGATGGGAACCGACGCCGAAGGAAACCTCTGGGTCGGCCTTCATGGCGCCGGCAAACTGATGAAGATCGATTATAAGACCACCAAAATGAGCGTCTATACGCCCCCGAGCGAAGATGCTGGCGTGTACTTGGCGGACGTTGACCAGAAGCAGAATTTGATTTGGGCGAGCTTACAGCACGTGGACAAAATCGCGCGACTCGATCCCAAAACCGAAATCTGGGTGGAGTTTCCGCTGGCAAACGCGGAGTCAGATGCGAGACGGATTGAGGTCGACCAATCCAATCCGAACCGGGTCTGGTGGTCCGGAAATCTTTCAAACCGTATGGGTTACATTGAGCTGATGAACTAAACCCTCACCGCCCCATTGCTCGATGTGGAAATCGGCATGCACGCGGGGATCGCTACGCCACTCCCAGCGGTTTGATCGTGAACAGCGAGGCTGGCACCCCGCGTTTGGGCGGCATGCCGATTGAGCATGGCGCCGGACTGTCGATTTAGCGCCCGTAGAGGAGGACAGTTGCGCGTCCTTCACGGCGGTCGATGCTGCGATACCTAAAGTCGACAGATCTAATGACGCGCCGATCGCCTGGTAGGTCGATTTCACGGCTCCAAGAATTCTCTTCAAAACGATGTCTGATATTTGGCGAAAAGGTATTTCCGTCGGCGAAGGTGACGACCATGTCGTACATTTCCAAAGGGGCACCTTTCACGGCGACCCGAAGCGCACTGAACCTTCCTTCGCGTCGACCGACTTCGATTCGATCTCGGTCCACTTTGAATTCAGCCACCCGCTCGCCCAAGAGTTCCCAGCCCCTGCCGCCATAAGGTCCATCTGTGACCGCGCAAGCCGCCAGTGGAAGACCGAATAGTAGAACCCAAAGAATACGCCTAAGTTCCATGTTTCACCTCCCGGGATAAATGAACCGGATTCTCGATCAACGCCAATTAGCCGTTGCCTGCGGATAATATTTATAGAAACTGTCTCGACCAAACAGAGAAATTCCAAAGTCAAAGATAGCTGAATTGAATTAACTTAGCACAGCCCGCACTAAATCCCTTACTGCTTGTAAATCTTGTCGATGAAGCCGCTTTTTTCCAGTTCGCGCACGATGCTTTCATCGACCATGTCTTCGAAGCGAAGCTGCGCGCCGGGCTTACGGCTGATCGCTTCTTTGATCTGAATCTCCGTGCCGGGTCTGGTCACGAGCGGCACCACGTCGTAGAGTTTCGCACTCGCGGTGTAAGCCGCCTCTAAATAGTCCTCATTGTTGATTCTGCTGTATTTGGCGATGATCTTTTTGGTTTCTTCTTTGCGCGTCTTGAAGAACTGCATGGCCTCGATGTGCGCCATCAAAACCTTTTTCACCGTCTCTCTTTGACGCGCCAGATAGCTCTTCGTGGTAGTGGCGCAAATGTAGGGGAACTCGAAGCGTTTTTGAAAATCCGCGGTGCTGATCAGGATTTTGTATGGAATGCCTTTGGTCAGATGAATAATTCCCGGTGGCGAGGGAAAGCCGGCGATTCTGCCGCCGCGAAAAGACGCCGCCCGCTCCGCTGGACCGCCGACTTGCATGATCGGCACTTGCTTGTCAGGCTCCAGCCCCAATCCTCGGATGAGCGCGCGCGCCGCCACGTCCGATGCGCTGCCGACCCGGCTGATGCCAATGCTTTTTCCCTTGAGATCTTCCGGCGATTTGATGCTCTCGTTTACCACCAACTCGTAGGGAAGCGAATTGAGATAACACGCGACCATCACTAGGTCCGCGCCCGCTACCACCGCGCTCGCGACGCCGCCGCCGGAGGCATTGGCCACCTGCACGTCACCGGCAACGAGACTCGAAACGCTGGTGGTCGTGCTGGGAATGAATAGCAAGTCGGCGTCCAGTCCGTGCTTTTTATAAAAGCCGCGATCTTGAGCCAAGTACCAGACGCCGTTGCTGCTCTCCAGAGCGCTGTGCGCCAATCTTATCTTGTCCTGTCCCCAAGCGCCGCCCAAGAGCAGGAACTGAGAAACCACCAGCAGCGCCCCCAAGATCGAAAATCGCCGTGGAAGTTTCATCATCGATCGGCTCCGAAATTATCTTTCCTGCGTCAGGGCTAGTTTCCCAGGATCTTCTTCACCCGTTCGAGAACATCCGGCGGCGAATCGAAAATCTCTTTGGCGAGCGATTCCAGGTCTTCCCCAGATGTCGGTTCCATGTCCATGCGCGCTTTTTTCGCTTCGGCGAGAACCTCGGGATCGTTCAAGGTTTTTTGAAAGGCCTCTCGCAAGATCTTAACTCTTTCGGCGGGAGTGCCCGGGGTCACGATCACCGGGCGGCCAAAATCGCCGGCGGCCAGCACGACCTGCGCGACGCGACGGCTGCTTGCCGGGACCTTGTACTGATCGAAGATCTCGTGAGTCGTAGGAACATCGGCTGCCCGTGAATCTCTCTTGCGCGAGGTCTGCACGATGTGGCGGTCAAAATTCTTCTTGTGCCAACTATCGAACGGTTCGCGGCCAAAGTGGGCCGAAGTGCTATGGGCGCGGCAAACCACCTCACCCTTTTCCACCGCCAGATCGATCTCGCTGCCTCCCGGGTAGCCCTGGACCGTGTTGAATTTCGCCCCCACGGTCTCTTCCAAAACTTTGGACAGGATATAGTCACTGCTCGCTGTCCCCGTCGAGCCGCACTTCGGCGGCTCCTTCCCCTTAATGATATCTGCTACCGATCTGTAGGGAGCATCGGCGCGCATGTACATGATGACGGATTCAACCGCGGGCGAACCGATCCAGTGGAACTTACGCAGATCAAATTGCACCTCCTTGCGCCCGACAAGTTGGTCGACGTAGACGCTGTTGAGGGGCATTGCGAGTGTAAGGCCGTCAGGTTTTGCGACGTTAAAAACGTGGTTGGTGGCTATCACGGATCCGGCGCCAGGCATGTTCTGAGCGATGATCTCCGGCTGACCGGGAATATATTTAGGCATGTGTCTGGCGAATAGACGGGCCCAACGATCGTAAAATCCGCCCGCCGTCGAGCCCACCATGATGCGAATTGTTTTTCCTTTGTAAAACGGTTCGGCTTGCGCATTGATCTCAGCTGTGACGCCCAGAATAACTAGCAGGCAGAAAATGCGCGTAAGCCCGGGACCTCCCGTTTTCATAACGATCTCCTTTCGAGACTCTCACTCGCAATAGGATTAAAGCGTCAACGCGATGTGCGACAAGTGAAACAAACAACCCTCTTCGTCGGTTGTCTCTCCGCCAAGTGGGCCGACTATATCGTCGAGGGTTGACTTGTCAAGATCGCATGGTGGATCGGTTTTGTGTGGCGCGGACGTCAATCTCCTGGCACGGCCTGTGAAATCGTCCCGAACTTACCGCGTCGAGAATCGCAGCGAATTTTTTCCGACCTTTTCGCCGCACCTTCTTATTAGCGCCACGCGGCGTCCGACGGAATCAAGTTCTTGCCGAAACGTCGCTCGGGCGGCGCAGCCAACCAAGGCTGTACTTTTTCTGCGTAAAGCTTGAAATGAAGCGTCTGCCGGTGCGCCTCCAACGCCGCCTCGTCCCGGTAAACTTCGTAGAAATAGAATCGATTCGCGTCGTCGCGGTCCTGAATCACGTCGAAGCGCAAGCAGCCGGGCTCGTCTTTTTCCGAATGCTCGGCGTCATAGCGAACGACTTCCAAGAACTCTGTCACATGCTCCGGCTTCACCTGAATTGAGACATGCAAAATTACCATGACATCACCTCCTCTGAAGAGACTATCGCAACTGCGAGAGAAATAGCCAGCGTCGGCGACGCAATCGGACTTGTGACGGCAGGATCCGCAGAATTTCTCCACGCGCCGACATGGCGACCGCATCTCGATTGCGCCGATCAAAGACAATGGGAGCGCGAACTCTATTCATTGGCCGCGCCAACGATTTGCCCTTGGGCAGGCGAATAAATCTCACGTCCCAACGTCTAATCGGTGTTGGCCAATTCTTTCGTGAGGTAGGAAGTGTGACTAGGACCGACGTATTCTACGAGCGGACTAGCCAGCCAAAATTGATTTTACCTCTTGACAACATCGGAGAACTAGATAGTTTTACACTTCGTAGACGGACAAATATCACAAAAAGAGAGGAGGTGAAAAGGAATGAACTTAAAAAGAACGATCGGAACCGCGCTTTTGGCTTTGACTTTAGTTCCCGCATACGTGGCAGCTCAAGAAATGGAACTGAAAGCCACCGTAGTGACCAAGGGCGAGAAGGATATCAAGGTCAAAACCAAAGACGACGAGAAGACCATCCTTATCGGGAGCAAGACGAAGGGACTTGAAAACGCGAAGGAAGGCTCCAAAGTAACCATCAAGTACACTGAGAAAGATGGTCAAATGAGAGCCAGTGAGATTAATCCGCGCTAACAAAAACGCGGTGCAAATAAAAAGGGCGAGGTCTCAAAGACCCCGCCCTTTTTTGTTTTCGCTCGCGAGACGGCATTTTCTCTTCAGTTTTTTGTTTTTTTAGCGAAGCGGCGGCGAGAACACGGCGAAGACTTTGTCGGAATTGGTAATCCACGATTCGAGAAACACCGCTTTGTCAGGCTTTCGTTTAAGCTCGGCCATCGCTCCCGCCAGACAGAACCAGTTCAGAAGCTCGTGATGGCCGCGGTCTTCTGCTTGCGCCAGCGTCGTGTCCCGCCATGTCTCCCACTCGCCCGCGCGCAGCGCTTCAAAATAGCGCTTGTCCGACTCCACATCCGGGTACATTCGGCCATGCTTGGCAGTCAGGAACGAATGCGACCAACTGGATGAGGCGATCAATGCGACTTTCCACGGACTTCCGGCGAAAGCACGAGCCGTCGCGGCGCCTATTTGAAAACAACGCCAGGGCTGCGGCCCCGGCGGATCTTCTTCGAGTTCGAGAAGGTTTCGTCCCTTCGATGGTGTCGGCGGAACCCCTTGAGTCCCCGTCAGATAGCGTCCGTACGCGTTCACGGTGAATGGCACCAGTGGATATGGAAACCCTCGCCGATCCCAGTCGAGATAGAGCACCGAGTTTACAAAGGCGTGTCCCAATCCGATATGCAACGGCTTGTAGGAATAGGCAATGTCAAAGCCCTCGTTCAGCAGCGATGACGCGAGGTGCTTGCCGCCGATGCGATGACCACGAATCGTAAAGCTCCTATCCTTCGGGTCGTTCCACGAATTGACACCGCGTTGATTGTGCAACCACGGCTGAAACTCCGCTTGATCGTACGCCAGGACGGAAAATGCCGGAAGGCAGTCTTCGCGGTAGTTTTCAAATTGGTCGTCACCCCAGATAACACAGAAATCAGGTTGAAACTCATCGAGAGCGCGGCGGGCCATGCGAAAGCCGTCGATCATCGCCTGGCGATGCTCGTCCGAGTGCGACTTACCGTCGTCCGCTCCCCACTGTCGTTGCATCGGCTCCGGCCAATTGTCGATCGAGCGCAGGTGCTCGGGCAACGCCGGATCGGATGTACATATCTTGATGCGACGGCTTAGATTTCCTTGGATCGACAATCCGGGATAATGCGTGATGCCAAGCCCAAGTAGATTTTTTTCCATGGATTCCTCGTGGTTCCAGTGGCGCACCGTCGCTGCACGCCCGAAACTCAGGGCGGTTCAGCAGAGACCGTTTGCGCCATAAACGCTCAGCTCAATTCATTGTTGTTCACGCCGCTGACTCAAATTCCCAATGACATCTTTGTTGGCTTATCTTCACTTCGCCAACGGATCGGGGCGGAGTTGGAACTTCACGACTTTGGGCTTCGTGCCTTTGCCGCCTTCGATGTGATGGGTCGCTCGACCGGCGTAGGCGGACCAGAGTCCTTTGCCTTTCCAGTTCGCTTTCGGATCATCGATGCGTCCGTCCATGCCTTTGGCGTGGAAGCCCATCGGATAGGGAATGCGAAGAGTGACAAACTTTCCGTCCACGAACGCCTCCAGCGAATCGGAAAGATTGCCGGTGGCGAACGGCACGTTTTTCCCCAATCCGAAAATGTCGTGCTGATCCACCCAGGTGTAATAGCTCGCCTGGACACTGCCCGAGTCAGATACGTTGTCGAACTGCGGTCCCGGAAAGGGAAGGAGCGTCCAACCTTCTGGACAATGTTTGCCAGTCGCCGTCGGGCCGTTGAGCGGCCCTTTGCATTTGCGCCGGTCAAAGCTGGCGAGATGACCGCTCGCCAGCGGCACCCAGACAACGCCGTTGCGATCGATGTCCATGCCGCGCGGCCCGTAGCCGTTCACAACCGCCTTGGGCTCGTTCCACGGCACCTCGTAGATCTCCGCCAAAGCGGTCGCCGGCGGGTTGTCGCCGGGACTCACGCGAACGACAGCGCCGGGAAAGCTTAGCACCGAGCCCCAGATCGAACCATCCATCGGGTTAAAGCCGATGCCATAATAACCCGCGACGATCCGTTTATCTTTCGTCGGATCGACCGGCTGGTCGGGCTCCACGTACTCGTCGCGCTTGCCGTTGCCGTTGGTGTCGAGAATGAACGCCGTCCAGCCTTGCGACTTCTGCTCGTCGCCGGTTTTATCGAACGTTTTCGTATTCAACCAGCCGAGTACGCCGCTCGCAGCGCCGCCGCTGCTTAGCCAGAGCGTGTTATTGGCATCCTCGCCAAAAATCAGATGGTGCGTGCTGAAGCAGGTATCGATGAGCGTGAACTTTTTAGTTTTGGGATCGTACACGGCGAGATGGCGGCCGGCTCTTTCGATTGGAAAGAGCTTTGCTGAGGGATGGTCCGATCCTTTTTTGCAAAAGGTCGGATTTTGTGGCGGACGAATTCTCGACGTGACCCAGACGCGACCCTTCTCATCAAACATCGGGTTATGAACAGAGGCCTGACTCTGCCACACCCGTTCCGTTCCCCAATAGGGCGACGGCGCGAGCATCAGTGTATTCGTATTCGCCGTCGCGATGAACATCGTGTCGGGCGTATTCGAATCGCGCACCGGCGCTTTTGCTTCAGTGGCTTTGTGACGAACCGGGTCGAGGATCGGGATAAAATCCGTGCTGTCCTCGGGAGAACCGTAGAGCAATCCATTGGCATTGACCATGGGATTGCGCTTGTCGCTGGCGATCTCGTCGTGCAGGTAAGCCTTGGGTGTCGCCCAGTCCCATAGGGTGATGACGACGTTGCGCTCGACTCCTTGCGGCCGGGAAGGCTTCGACTTCGGCAATGCTCCGGCGGCGATGCGGTCGGTCCAATCGGCGAACAGGGCCAAAGCTCGTTTGGGCTCTACATCATTGAGATTGCGCATCATGACTTCACTTGCTTGTCCGGATAGGACGCGCCGCTGCCACGCGTCCATGGAGGATTTGAACTCGCCCAGCTCTTTGGGAATTACCCGCGTCGCCTTGTTGCCCAGTTGGTGACACGATATGCAGCCGTGGGTTTTGATACCCGCCAACCAATGGCCCTGGCTGCTAGCCTTGCCCAGAGGAAATTCGCTCTTTTCCGGAATCTTCAGCATCGAGTACCAGTAAATGGCCGGATAGTACTCCGCGGCCGCGGCCTCGTTCGGTGCAACGACCGCCTGGAGATTTAGAATCTTGCCGGGGGTGGCTCGAACTTTTGCTGAATCAACCAAGCCGTAGCCGCGCACCCAAACGTTGTAAATGGCTTTGGGCAAATCAGGAATGACGTAACGCCCTTGATCGTCGGTGACGACGATCTTTGCGTACTTCGTGGCCAGATCGTTCGTCTCCGCGATCACCCAGGCACCCGCTTCAGGTCCATTGGCGCTCGTGACCACTCCGCCGATATCGTCGTTGTCGATCCGTACCGCGGCACGGCTTTGTTGACTGCTCAGTCGCTCCGGCGAAGCGATCAGAAGCACGCCGAGGCCAACCACGATAGCGGTCCAACACCACAGTCTTGTTGTCCTCATCTGCCGCTCCTTTCGCTTGTTCCGAATCCGAGCGTGAATGGCCGACCCTAGCCACTGGAGACTACCGAATAGACAAGCGTGGTGTCAATGCAAACTGACTCACTGCCGACTTAAGAGGCGGGAGTGAGTCACTCTGACCAACGCGAAGAGCGAGATTTGTGAGGAGCGAAAGCGAGGGCGGAGTGAAAGAATATGGAGGCGGCCTGACCCTCTGCAATGAGATGGATCAGGCCGCTCCAAGATTTACGACTTATCGGCGACGCAAGTCTTCTCTGAGTTCTTGCCGAGATGATTGCAGTTTGTCGTGACTCTGTTGCAGGTCTTTTTTGCTTTGCTGTATTTTCTGTGCGTCGTCGCGGATCTCTCGACGGTCCTGAACAATTTCTTTCTTGCTTGCTCCGCTACGAATGTCCTTGCGCAGCTCCGCTCGATCTTTGTTTAGCTCGTCACGATTTTTCTGCAACTGCTCGCGGTCTTCCCGAACGTCTTTGCGCGCCTCGCGAACATCCCGAATGTCCCCGCGAATTTCGCTTCGGCTGGAATATCGCGGACTGTCCCAGATGTCATGTCGAAAGCGGCGATCGTTCAGCTCGCCGTAGCTCCATCGTCGGTCATTGGCGATCAGATAGGCACCCCGTGGAACCTGCCGACTCAAAACTCGGCAAGGTCCCGGCGCCGGCTGATGCCCCGGCGGTCTGCCTGGAAACCAAATACGACAGCTACCGGGCGGCGGCATATGACCTGGGGGAATGTGAAAGTTGTGGTCATCTTTCGCCATCGCGGGGGCTGATGGTGCCAACAGAGCCCCAGCAAGAAACCCCGCTAAAATGGTGGTTTTGACAATCTTCATACGAACGAACCTCCTTAGGATGAACAGGTCTAATCACTAGCCAAGTAGAGCAACCGCTATGCCATCAATCTAAGAAGTCTGAATCGTTGGTTTTCGCGGCTCTCTGGGCCGAAGCCCAGCGATTGTCGAGGAAAAAATTACGCGTTATCTACGAAAATGTTTCTTCGCTCGGGAAGGTGGCGCGATGAAGCCCTCGGCCATCATGAATGTATTTCCGGCCTGGCTTGGTAACTTGTTGCCCAAATACGAAACAAAACCGCGCCCTAAACAGGCGTTGGACGGGATCCGTGCTTTAGCGACTTACCTCTCCCCGCGATGAATCGTCGATGCATCGAAAGCGGGCGTAAAGCCGCTCGATCATCACAAATTTGGACACTACATTTGTCCGCTTTGCCGGTCGCACGACAATGCTGAGCGAGTGCCGGTTTCTACAAATTGCCGCCAGCAGCCTCACAATTTACACACAAGTCTTGACGTTACCCCGGTGGGATTGCTCGTTACTAAAATGTCTCAGGAAGTTCGACGTGCGAGCCGCGACTCTCGTGCAGTGATTTTGAATATCGGATTGAGCTTCGCTCGTCGCGAGATCATAAGGACAATTCACATGAGGCCTAACTTGCCGTTTTCAATTTGGCCCTCCCCACCAGTTGCCCGCCCTCGGTTTCCAGATCGAGTCGCAGCTCGGCGTGTGACGGGACGTTAGGGAACGCGCAACTCGTCCAGAGGCGAAAACCTTCTGCCCGTCCTCCCACGACGTTGTAAAAAGGCGAAGCACAAATCAATTTTCCGTTCTCATACCAGCGGTGTTGCAGCTTTTCCCTGAGCCCCAGAGGCGCCTTGATCGCTGTGAGGCTGTAGAGCAGCACCGGTCCGGCTTTGGGTAATTCGCGCAGCGGAGACACCATCTGCAATGACTCTCGTTCGAAGTCGGTTCCAAATTCGGCGCCCGCCAAACGCAAAGGCGCCGGCGGTATGAAGGGACGCCCCAGTTCAACCTGAACTAGGATCAAAAAGCCGATTCCGAGGACCCGCGCCAAGCGGCGGCTTGCTGCCTCCGCAGCCGGATAACCCAGAGTCAAAAAACCCGCAAATGCCAATACGCCGCTAATCCGCGTCGTCTGAGTGTTACTGACGCTCCAAAGGATCGGCAGCATGACGTTGATCAAAGCGAAAAGATTGAACGCGAAGAAAGCCGCTGCCAAGCCGCGTCTCACGGACAGGTGCCGGTCGTAAATCAGGTCGAGAGTAGATAATAAAGCAGACAGTCCTACCAGTATTACAAAGACGACATTGAGCGAACTAGGCGTCGTGCTGGCATAATAGATCGGCAAAACAAAGAACAGCATTTGTTGATAAAAATTCTTGTTGAAAAAATTGACCAGGAGTCGAAGCCGAGACGCCCATCGCGGTGACAGACGAAGATGATTGAGAAGCTTCGGAAGCAACAGACTGGATAACCAAATGAAACTAATGTGGAACACAGCGACGCGGACGTAAGCAAAATTCTGTTTTCCCAACCACATGACACCAACTCCGAGTATCAACGCGTAAAGGCTATGCAACCACCAGAGCTTTTCTTGATGACGGCGGCACCAACCAAGCAGCGGAAGTCGGGAGATTGTCCCGGGCTCGTCAATGGGAACGTTGGTCTCTGACATATTGGGATGCGCGAAGCTATTGCCTAACGGCTCTCAGGGAAAGGCTAGAACCGCTATTTAATTTAAAGCAAGCCTGCATGGAATTGTCGATGGTCCAGAATTGACAACCCTGGTCGAGCTGCAATAGTTTAGGCGAATAGATTTCCGCGAAGGGAGAAATACCATGGAGTTCGTCAGCTTGAAGCAAAAGATCGATGAGGCGAGCAAGGACAAGGTTAGAAACGTTCATCTCTTCGGAACCGACAATTTTCGCTCATGGATGCTCTATTTCGAGCCGGGTGATGGCACGCCAATGCA
The DNA here is from genome assembly GCA_035637295.1 of Verrucomicrobiia bacterium. Lineage (GTDB taxonomy): Bacteria > Desulfobacterota > Binatia > UBA9968 > UBA9968 > DP-20. The sequence goes on along the minus strand of DASPXM010000131.1, from coordinate 2,506 downwards.
CTATCATCAGTCCGCAGAGACTTTCTTGGTCATCGACGGTAAGTGCTCGGTAAAGGGAATCAAGGGCGATGAGCGGATCATTGAGAAAAACGACATCGTCTTTTTACCCGCGAAGGAATATTACCAGCTCGTGAGCGTAGGCACCGACCCGTTGATCCTTTTCGGCAATCGCTCCGAGCCCTTCGGGGTTCGCCCGGTCCGAGCGGCCGAGGACGGCTCCACGTGAGGGAACGGTACGCAAATATCTGGCCGTAATCGAACAATAGCCAAGGCTAAAGTCATGCCCGCGAACTTGTTCGCGCCACGGGATCACCAAATCTTCGCCTCATGGGTCCGGCTTAGTCGCTGAACTGAATAAGAAGATTTCGAGGCATGTGAAGAGTGGACGCTCAAACACCAGTCCGGGACGATGAAAAAAAAGTATTGCCTCAGAAAATCCCCACAGGGCTGAAATCAGGTTGACTCCCATCCACTATCACCGATCGCCAGAGACTCTCGTAGTCATCGGGGTCAACCCTGGACCAGGGATCTCAAAGGCGATAAGGCATTATTGCGCCGGTGCGATATATCTGAAATCCTACGGGTTAGCCTGGCGAACCCGGGACGATTGGTAACAAGAGCCTGGAGCGCCGGCCACGAGGCTTTGACGAGCCATGGATATTGGTTTTGAAACCATTGGCAATGCCACACTCATCTGCCACGACAAAGGGCCGATGCTGGTTACCGATCCGTGGATCACAGGGCCTGCCTACTTTGGCAGCTGGACACGCTCTCACGAGATACCGGCCGAGCAGCTGGAAAGCATCAAGCGCTGCAAATTTGTCTGGATTTCCCACGGCCACCCCGACCACTTGAGCGACGATTCCATTACATTACTTAAGGAAAAGAAATTCTTGCTTCCCGATCATGTCGGAAACCGCATCTTCGATAGTCTCAAGAATCAAGGCTTTGACGTTCATATTTTAAAGAGCCGCGAATGGTTTAGCCTTTCCGACCGAATCCGCATTTTGTCTGTCGCTGATTACAACCAAGACGGTATTCTTCTCGTCGATCTAAACGGCACCCTGATCGTCAACTTGAATGACGCCAGCGACTGCGGCTGGAGGCGCTTTGTTCGCAAGATTGTCCGCGGTTACGATGTGTCATTTTTGCTCAAGCTGACCGGCTACGGCGATGCAGAGATGATTCACTTCTTCGACGAGGACGGCCGGTTCGTACCGCCACGGGCAGCTAAGAAAGAGCCGGTGGGTAGACAGATCTCCCACTTAACCGCACAGTATGGAGCGAAATATTTCGTGCCTTTTAGCTCGATGCATCGGTACCAACGCGCCGACAGTATTTGGGCCAATGAATACACCACGACACTTGAAGACTATCGTAACGGATTTGATTCGACTCATTGTGAGCTGCTCTCCGCGTTTATAAGATATGACTGTTCGAAGGAATCCCTTGAGTCTATCGACCCGCCCAAAACGTCGCCACAGGTGTTTGCGCCCGCGCAATTCGGCGATGACTGGTCCGAGCCGCTCAGCACGGATGATAAAGCAAAAATAACAGCCTATTTTCAAAGCTTCGACCATGTCAAGAATCAATTTCGTTTTGTTCGTATAACAGTTGGCGGCAAGACTCACATAATCGACATGAATGCCCGGGTGCGAGATCGAGGTATTACCTTTGAAGCGCCGCGCCATTCGCTCATGCTGGCGATTGAACAGGAGATATTCGACGACATGTTGATTGGTAATTTCATGAAAACGACGTTACATGGAGGTCATGGAAAACGGCCGCTCTATCCGGATTTTACACCCTTCGTGGCGAAGTACGGAGACAACGGCAGGGCGAAAAATTATCAAGAGCTTGAAGCGTATTTTGCGGAATATCGAAAGCGCTCACCGATCGATTACTTTTACAAACAATTTGAGAATCGTTCCGTTGGTATCATCCGACGTTTAATGCCTCTCGACTCACGGGCGTACACTCTGGCAAGAAAAATATACTACCGCGTCAAAGAAATCTGAGGCGACGAGAGGACTCTAATGAAGACGGCTTGGATGATCGGTCTCGGCATCCTTCTTTGCTATGCCCCGGCCCAAGCAGCCGATAAACTCAGGATCGGCTTTCCGGATCTCGCGGCGCAATTCGTTCCTCTGCCGTTGGGAGAAAAGAGGGGCTTCTTCAAAGAGGAGGGACTGCAAGCAGAGTTCATTCGCATAAGGCCTGCGATTTCCTCGGCGGCCTTGGTAAGCGGAGAAATCGACTATGACGCAGTGATTGGAAATGGCATCGGCGCAGCGATCCGCGGGCTTCCAGTCAGGCTCGTCGCCTGCTTTATGCCGGCTACGCCCATCGCCATCATCGCTCGGCCCGACATCAAATCGGTCCAGGATCTTAAGGGCAAGGCTATTGGGCTTAACACCTTCGGCGGCACCCTGGAATCCATCTCAAGATTGATCGCCAAACATTTCGGTCTCGACCCGGACAAGGATATAAAATTTCTCGCCACCGG
>DASPXM010000130.1:0-13130 GCA_035637295.1 Verrucomicrobiia bacterium | reverse complement strand
ATTCCCGGGAGGAAATAGATGGCTGCGACGCAATCGAATGGGATTATGCCAACGATGATCAAATACAGCAGCGGCATCAGCGCCGTGCGTGCTTTCCCGAAAGCCAAAGACAACGACAAACGGCCTGCGGTCATCATTCTCCACGAACGCTACGGCATTGACCAACATACGAAAGATTTGACAGTGAAGTTGGCTCAAGCCGGCTTCGTTGGTCTGGCGCCGGATTTATTTCACCGTTTCAACGGCGACCGCAAGGCGGTTCTACGCGGCGAACAAAGAGTCGATCTCACCGATGACGGCGCGCTCGAGGATCTGAATGCGGCGGTGGAATATCTAAAGAAACTTAAAAACGTCGACGCCGCGCGCATCGGCATCATCGGCGTCTGTCAGACCGGTCGCCAGCCGGTCTTGCTCGCTGCGAAGCGAAGCGACGTCGCCGGCGCCGTCGTTCTTTACGGCGCGATCGGGGGCAAGGAATGGCTGAGCAACAATCTTCGCCCCACTCCCATTGAGGAGCTGATCTCGCAAGTTACTTGTCCCGTGTTAGGCGTCTTTGGCGAAGCCGATCATATCATTTCCGTCGACGACGTTGTGCGCTTTCGTAATTGTCTCGAAAGACAGAAAAAGAACTGCCACATCCGCATCTATCCCGATGCGCCCCACGGTTGGCTCAACGACACCATGCCGGGACGCTATCGCAGAGAGACGGCGAAGAATGCTTGGAATCTAATGATGGCCTTCCTGAAAAAATGCTTCATCGGCGGTTGGAGCAAAGAGAGAATTGTCTGTAAGTACGAAAGCGATTACTCGACCAAATATGATTTCTCAAAGAATGTTCGCCTGGAATAAGGTAGCCGCGGTGAAAATGAAAAGAATCATTTGTCGACTTGGGTTAGTTTGGTGCGGCGTCTTCACGCTTGCGATGTGGCTGCTCGGATTGCCGGCGCCGCTTTACGCTGAGCGTATTACCATCGCGACGCCGAGCCGCGGCCTATTCGAATTTCCCGTGGTCGTCGCCATGCGCAAGGGATTCTATAAGAGCGAAGGACTGGACGTCGACAAAATTCAGATGCAGCCGGCGATCGGCGTCAAGGCGTTGATCTCCGGCGACGTCGATTATCTGCTCGCGTGGGGATCGGCGCTCCGCGCCGCGGTCACGGGTGTGCCGATCAAAGCTGTGGTGGGCCTTGCCGGGCGACCTCTTCACGTATTGATCGCCAGGCCCGAAATCAAGACGCCCAAGGATCTCAAAGGCAAAGTGATCGGCGTAGATTCGGTTGCTGGAACAGTAGACTATTTGTCGCGAGTGGCTGTACGCCACTTCGGCTTCGAGCCTGAAAAAGATGTTAAGATCATCGTTACGGGAGAAAGTCCGACACGCCTGGCGGCGTTGCGCGCCGGCTCTATCGATGCGACACCGATCGACGTGGCCTTCGCCGTTAAAGCGGAAGACGAGGGCTTTCGCCGGCTCGTCTACTTAGGCGATCTCATTGAACTGCCGCTGTCAGGCATCGCGGTGATGGACCAGAAGCTGCAAACACAACGGGAACAAGTGAGGAAAGTCGTCCGTGCCAGCGTGCGCGGCACGCGCTTCATGAAGCAGAATCGCGCCGAGACGGTGCAAATGCTCTCCGACTATCTCAAGATCACCCCGGCCCAGTCTGCCAAAGCCTACGACGCTTCGATCAACTCCTTCACCGACGACGGCATTATTTCCGACAAAGGAGTCCAGCTGGACGTGCAACTCACAAAGGAGAGACTCAAGCTCACGGAAGATATTCCGTTGAGCCAGTTGGTGGATTGGAGTTTGGTGAAGGAGATAAAGTAACCAACAGATCGACGAGTTCTTGACGACGATCAAAGCGACTTCATGTATTGCCCAAATTGCAGGTCCGAGTATCGCGCTGGTTTCAAATGGTGTAAAGACTGCGCCGTTGGGCTTGTGACCGAACTGCCCCCTGAGGAAAAGGCCGAATTTGTCGACCTGGTTGAAGTCCTTAGTATCGCCGACCCAGGTCAGATCGCGCTTGTTAAATCGATTCTCGAAGCGGAAGAAATTCCGTATCTGCCCCAGGGCGAAAATTTTAACTTGGGACGGAACATAGCCGTTAGGTTTCTCGTCCCCAGGGACTACCTAATCCAAGCCAGAGAAATTCTGGCTGATTTCCTCTAATCGCATGTAGGAGATGCCATGCTTAAAGGTTCATGTCTGTGTGGTGGTATTAAATACGAGATCGACGGCGAACTTGGTGCGGTGACAAACTGCCACTGTAGTCTCTGTCGCAAGACATCAGGGTCGGCGTTTGCCAGCGGGGCGACGATTCCGGCGAAGTCGTTTCGAATAGTCAGTGGGCAAGAGTTGCTCAAAGGATGGGAATCGTCGCCTGGATATCAGCGTGTGTTTTGCGGGCGCTGTGGTTCGCCAATCTTGAAACGCAAAGATAATGACCCGGAGCATCTTCGCTTCCGCCCGGGAACTTTGGACAGCGACCCCGGAGTAAAGATGTCCAAGCATACGCACGTCAGATCGAAGGCGGCCTGGGTCGAAATCAATGACGGATTGCCGCAGTCAAAATGAGAATGCAGAGAGTAGTTATCAGGAGAGAGAATCCAGAATCACTGGCCCGCGCATTAGCATTTTCTAACTCAGCCTTGAAATTACCGCGTTCTTTTTACGAACAGCCGACCATCGACGTTGCCAAGCAATTGTTGGGAAAATATCTTGTCCGCAAACACCCGATGGGCAACACCGTCGGACGAATTGTCGAGACTGAGGCTTACGTTGGACCGCAAGATTTGGCTTGCCACGCGTCAAAAGGACGGACAGCACGCACGGAAGTGATGTTCGGTCAGGCGGGGCACGCGTATGTGTATTTCATCTACGGCTTTTATAACATGCTGAATTTGGTCACGGAGGCGAAAGATTATCCTGCGGCGGTGCTGATCCGTGCGGTGGAACCGGTGGAAGGCATCGATTTAATGGAAAGCCGGAGGCGGAACGGCGCACTGCGTTATCTCGCCAACGGTCCGGGAAAGCTGTGTCAGGCATTCGGCATCGATCGGTCCCTAAATGGAGCCGACCTTTGCGGCAGCGTGCTTTGCGTGAAAGACAGCGGGGAACCGGTACCGAAATTCTTAGCGACACCGCGTATCGGTGTCGATTACGCCGGTAAATGGAAAGACAAACCGCTTCGCTTTCTCGTCCGTGGCAACGAGTTTGTATCTAGGCTCTAGGTAGCCAACGAAAACATCCTCCTCTCGGACGTCAATTCCAGCAGTCGTAGCGTGTCGCTTATCAGGATTACCGCGTTTAAGTAGGGATGTGTCGGAGCTTGCCAAGAACTGAGACTGACAATAGAATTCCTTTCTTATGCAGGGCGGCACAATTCGTAACCAAGTAGTTGAGGAGATCAATCGGCGCCTTACGTCGCTCGAAGAATCGGATGGCGTGGCAATTTTGTTAGCGGTTGAATCCGGTAGCCGGGCGTGGGGATTTGAATCGATGGACTCCGATTATGATGTCCGGTTTGTCTACGTTCAGCGCCCTGAGTTTTATCTGTCGATAGATCTAGAGATGCAACGGGACGTTATCGAGCGTCCAATTGTCGATGATATCGACCTAAGCGGCTGGGATATTCGCAAGGCACTGCAGTTGTTTCAAAAATCGAATCCTCCCTTGTTGGAGTGGCTCCAATCGCCTTTGATCTATCTAGAGCGCTTCTCTTTCGCCAGTCAGGTACGCGGGTTGCTATCGACATTTTACTCGCCACGTAATTGTTTTCATCACTATTTTCACATGGCGCGGGGAAATATCCGGGAATACCTACGAGGCGAAATCGTATGGCGGAAGAAATATTTCTATGTATTGCGTCCCCTACTGGCGCTGCGATGGCTCGAATTTGGGTTGGGCCCGGTCCCTATGGAGTTCTCAAAGTTGGTGGAAAAAACCGTGACGGACGCGCAATTGCGCCAGGCAATCGATGACCTCGTAAGCGCAAAACGTGCTGCGGTTGAAATGGATCGGGGCCCACGGATTTCAGTTATAAGTGACTTCATTGAAGAGGAGATCAAAAGGTTCGAGAACATCGCAGCGAGTCTTCCTAAACAAGACACGTCCAGCCGAGCGCTCAACGAACTTTTTCGGAACACGTTGACGGAGGTTTGGGGAACTAATGGCCTATCTGGAAATATCTAATCCGTGAAAAACTTTGTGTTGTGAGGGTATGGAATCAGCGCTTCTCTTACTGATTCTCCAGGGTTTTCTCGGGGCCTTCGATACGCTCTATTACCATGAGTTTCGTCTACGGCTGCCTACGGCATTGACCGCGCGGAAAGAACTCAAGCTACATGCGGCACGTGATTTTCTCTATGCGATTATATTCGGCTCTTTAGCTTGGAGGAGCTGGAACGGTTCGTGGGCGTGGGTTCTCATGGGACTCCTCGCGGCCGAGGTTATCATTACTCTGTGGGACTTTATTGAAGAGGATCGTTCTCGAAAAGTTCCTGCAGGAGAGCGTAGCATGCATGCGATCATGGGTCTGGTGTACGGCGCCTTCTTGGCTAATTTTCTACCAGAAATCTTGCGCTGGGAACGGTTGCCTGCCGGATTTGCTCGGTACGATTATGGAGTGCTGAGTTGGATCTTGAGTGGGATGGCATTCGGTGTGTTTGCGTCGGGACTACGCGACATCCTAACCGTGCAGCGAGTCAGACCGTTGGCTGGTCCCGCGGAACTCGCGCGAGAATAATAGCGATCCTTCAGCATTCGTAAGAACAATAAATGGCGGAGCAATCTGAAAAGGAAATCGAAGAAATCGTCGCGGATCGGCTCCGTGAAGCGGGTTTAAAGTTTGTTACGGAAAAGGCGATCGGCGGGCTGGCGCCGGATTTCATCGTCTTCGCCCCGGATGGGAGGCGGTTCATTGTCGAAGCCCGAAGTTGGGATTTTCCCGGCCTGACGACGGAAGCTAGCCGTCAGGCGCAGTTCTATCAAGACGCGGCGCAGACAGACGGTGCGTTCGTGGTGATTCCGGGCTTGAAACGAGGCTTGCCCTCCAAGGGGGTTGTGACGGTCGACGGTCTGGTGCCTGCGCTAATGGCCGAATTTCAGAGCACAAAGGCGCGTGCCAATCCGTCCGAGGTGACAAAGGTAGAAAAACTGATTTTTGCCGCAATGCCATTCGCACCACAATACGAAGACGTTTTCTTCGTGGCGATGAGTTATGCGGCGGAGCAAGTCAACGCGGTCTGCGACCGCGTTGACCGGCGCGAGTTTCAAGGCAACGTCGTGGAAGAGATTCACCGGATGATCCGCAAATCGGTCGCAGTCATCGTAGATCTGTCGGAATCTAAACCAAACGTGCTTTACGAAGCGGGCTATGCTCATGCGCTGAAAAAGCCTTGCATCCATATCTGTTCGACTTCGATGGACAAGCTTCCTTTTGACGTCGCGCAGTGGAAGACTACCCAATATCAAGCGGGCCAAACGCACAAATTGCGCAAGGATTTGACTCAGCGCTTGAAAGCGATCGTCGATTAAGACCGCTCAGACGAATGGAATCTGCCCGAAGAACAATCTACGTCGACATGGACGACGTGCTGTGCCAAGCGGCGCGGCATTTTCTCGTGATCGTCGAGCGAGAGTTTGGTAAACGGTTTACCTACGAACAGCTCACCAACTTCGATGTCGGTCAATCTTGTGGTCTACAACACTCTGAGCGCGAAGAGTTGTACCGCATCGTTCACCGGCCCGATGAGCTGTTGAAGATGGCGCCTATCGACGCTGCAATTCCGGTGCTGAAGCGGTGGGAAGCGAGCGGATTCGAAGTAGCGATCGTGACGGGTCGCCCGCCAGACACCTATGAGCCGTCTCTCGCGTGGTTAGAAAAGCACCAGGTATCGTTTCATTCGTTTACAGTCGTCGACAAGTATTCGCGTTTTACGGCCAAGAAAACCATTGCCATCAGCTTAAGAGAACTAGCGGCGCAGCGGTTTTGCTGGGCCGTGGAAGATTCTTTGCCAATGGCCCATTATCTGGCGGAGGAAATGAAAGTACCGGTTGCGCTGATCGATTGCCCGTGGAATCAAACCGATACTGAACAGGTGGGAGTTAGTCGATATCGTCATTGGCAAGCGATTGCAGAGGCATTCACCGCGCTCACCATCCGATGTGGAGATAAGGAATGATACTCATGAGCCCGGTGTATCCCACTCATCTAAAAGTCGCGCCGAGCCGAGAAGCTGCAAGATTACACCAGGCAACGTGAATCGCTTCTTGCTCGCGCGCGTTAACGAAAATTTGGCGCGACCGCATGTTCCCTCGATTTGGAAACGGGATAAGCTGCTCACTTCTGATTTGCACGACTCTCGTTACAGGTTGCGCGACATCCATCGGTATTCGAGACCCGTCAAAGATAGCGATGATGGCGGCCGCGGCGAGTGGTGACACCGGGCGCGCCAAAGAACTGATCGCTCAAGGAACGGAAGTGAATTTTACCGATCGCGGGCTCTCACCCTTGGGCGCGGCGATCATCGGCGGTCATCTTGCGACCGCGCGAGCGCTGTTGGATGGCGGCGCGGCGGCCGATCTAGAGTTGGAGGACGGCAATCGCGCTCTAACAACCGCCGCGCGCCGTGGTAATGCCGAGGCCGTCAATCTGTTATTGGCGTTTCACGCCAATCCGAAAGCGAGCAATCGTTCCGGCGAAACCGCGCTACAACTGGCGGCGTGGGATGGCCATGCGACGGTTGTACAGGCGCTAATCGCCGCCGGCGCAGACCCAAACAGCCGTGATGCTTCAGATACCACACCGTTGCTTGCCGCTGCGGGTCGAGAAAAAGTCGACGCAGTCAAAGTGCTCATCCAAGCCGGCGCCGATGTCAATGCGGGAGGCTTGAAGAGCGGCGTCACGCCGCTTTTGCTGGCGGCAGGATCCGGTCACGTGAATACTGTGAGAGCTTTGCTCGCTGCGGGAGCTGACGCAAACGCTACGGCCAGTGGCGTGACGGCGCTGAGGATTGCTGCGGCCATGGGCAACGCGCTCATGGTCAAAGATCTTATTGCCGCCGGCGCGCGAATAAATGATCGCGATTCGCAAGGCCGAACGGCCCTCACGCTGGCGCGACAAGGAAAACACAGCGACGTCGTAAAAATTCTTCAAGCAGTAGGAGCGACGGAATAGCGCACCATTAGCTCACCTTCAAGGGTGGGCCGCTCTTCGAGTGGCGCTCGGTGAGTTCCAGGAGATAACCGTCAGGGTCCTCGATAAATGCTACGTGGTCTTGGCTGCCCGGACGATTGGGTTGTGGTCCGAGAGTAAATTTCACGCCTTGGGCTTTTAGTGTCTCGCTCAATTTGTATAGATCGGAGACGTAGAGGGCAACATGGCCGTACCATTTCGGCATTTCTTTGACATGCCCTGCCCCGCCGGTCTCGATTAATTCGAGACCGGGATATTCATCTTCGGTGCCGTAACCGATATAGCCGACGCGCTCGTTTCTGTCGGGCGCCGGACGAATGCGTTGGACGTCCATGCCAAGGAGCCGAGTGTAAAAATCAATGCTCCGGTCGAGATCGCTGACCAGCATCATCGTGTGTCGGATGCGAAAGGTGACGTTGTCTTTGGTTTTTTCGCCGGCCATGATTTTCTCCCTTAGTTTTTCCGCGACACTGCGAATCAGTAAACCGAAAATGTGAAACTTTCGGGCGAGATTAGCGCAGGGAAAGGCAGAGGGTCAAGGCGTGTAGCCGAGCGTAGTAGACGTGAATACCAGGAGTAGAGTTCTTAGGTGTGATCTTCCGGGAGGACAAGCAAGCCGCAAGGTTGAATGATTAGAGATGATGCCGATCCAGACGTCTTTGTCTTCCGGCCCAATAAATCAGTGCCACGAGAACGAATAGCGTGACTGCCCAATTTCTCAGAGTCCAATCGATGACTCGGATCAGTCCCGAAGATAATCGTCCGGCGAATCCCCCCAATCATGGCCATATGATCACCTCCGGGAAAAGCGATTCGCGCAACGAGCTTGGAGTTGATCTAATGATAGAGGGACGGGCTGCCGACGCGCAAGAACGAGGCACCCAAGAACGCAAAAAATTCATCGAGTAAAATGGTGTAAGGCGTACCAGGATTGCCCATGTCGGCGCGTTTCGGTCAAGCCAATGTGTCTGCTGACGAATGGCGGGCTCGATGTCGGCTGCGATTGGTAAATCGCAGTGCCAATCGAGGGCAGCAAAAAGATTCGAAACTGATTAACAGAAGTCGAGTCGAAAGGCGAGAAATTAAACTGACTGAAATTTATGTGAGTGCTTTTATGAAAGCTCTGCGCAGAAATACCCCAATTAAGTGGCGCTTGTAGTCAGCGCTGCCTTCGAGGTCATCGACGGGATCGGCGGCCTTTGCGAGCGCTTCGGCGGCATCTCCCAGTTGTTTTTCGACTTGCGTCTTTGCGCCGATAAGCAGACCGTCACACCGGTCAGATTGAGTCGGCAATGCGCTGACGCTGCCGACGACCGCCTTAGCTTTCTTGATCTGATCGCCGTCGATGTCCAGCACCAGTGCCAAACCCAATGTTGGCCGCTCCTTAAGTTGAAATTTGAGGTAAGCCGCGCAGTCAGTCTTCGCCGGGATTGGGATCTCGACTGCGACGAGAAGCTCGTCGTCTGCGAGGGACGTTTCATAAGCTCCCTTAATGAGCTCGTCGATCGTCAACGATTTGGTTCCCGCATTGCCGCGGACATGCGCTTTCGCGCCCAGGGCGAGAAGTAGGGTCGCGGGGTCGGAGTGCGGCTCGGCGAAACAGAGATTGCCACCTAGGGTGCCGCTCGCTCGCACGCGCACGTTGGCGACATTGGTTTCCATTTCCGCGAGCACCGGCAGATTCGCGCGCACGAGAGGTGAGCGCTCGATGGCTCGGTGCGTGGTTGTGCCGCCGATCATCAGCGAGCCGTTTTTTCTTTCGATCTTGTTGAGATCGGGAATCGTCTTTACATCGACCAAATGATCGTAGCGCAAGAGATCATGCTTCATCGCCAAAAGAAGTTCCGTGCCGCCGGCGTAAAGGCGGCCCTTATCGCCGTATTCGGCGAGCATTTGCGAGGCTTCGGCAGTGGTTTTCGGTTGGTGGATGGTGAATCGTCTTAAAGGCATCATGGATTTTGCTCGTTCAAGGGTTCAAACGTTCAATGTTCAAGGGTTTCGAGCTCTGCATTCTGAGCGGTTGAACTTTTAAACTTTTGAACCTTGAACCTTTTTTTCTTTGAGGGCTCGCCACACCCGTTCGGGAGTGAGCGGCGCTTGACGGATGCGCACGCCGACGGCGCTGTCGACGGCGTTGGCGATGTTCGCCGCCATCGAATTCAGCGATGCTTCGCCGCCGCCTTTCGCGCCGTAGGGGCCGACGCCGTCTTGGTTCTGTACCAGATGCAATTCAACTTCCTTGGGCAAGTCCGAGAAGCGCGGCAGGCGATAATCCAGGATAGACCCGTTCATGAGCTGCGCGCCATCGTAGACGAGCTCTTCGAATAGACCGATACCCATGCCCATGGTCGCAGCGCCGAGATCCTGGCCTTCGGCCAACGCCGGGTTGATCGCCAACCCAACGTCGCCGACGGTGGCGAGTTTTTCCATGGTGATTTTTCCGGTTTCTTCATCCACAGAAATTTCGCATGCCGTCGCCGCTGCTTCCCAGAAAACCGGCAATGCGGAAAATCTGCCGGACTTGCGAATATAGGCGCGGCCGATCACTTCGCCATCCGGCAGCGCGTAGAATTTGCTGATGACTTCCGACCAGTTTAGCTGCGCTTCGCCGCAGCGTACTCCGCCGCGGACGGTTTGGATTTCTTCCACTTTCACTTTGAGCACGTCGGCGGCCATGACGACCATCTGCTGGATCGCCTCGCGGCTTGCTTCGAGAACGGCGCTGCCCATCAAAGTCGTCGTTCGGCTCGCGCCGGTGGAGCGGTCGTAAGGCGTGATCGCCGTATCAGCCGAAACCACACGAACTTTTTCGAACGGTACGCCCAATTCCTCGGCGGCGATCTGCGGCAGTACGGTATGGCTGCCTTGGCCCAATTCGGTGCTGCCGGTCATGATCGTCACCGAACCGTCGGCATGAACGCGGATCGCGGTCGATGTCAGCGGATAGGCGCCGGCGTCACTGCCGGAGACAGCGACGGTGCGGCCATGGCCTTTCGGCAAAGGCGTGCCCCATCCGATGGCTTTGGCTGCGGTTTCGAGGTCCTGCTTCAACGTGCCGTCGAAGGGGCGCATGCCTGGGAAAAATTCTTCGCCCGGCTTGGCCGCGTTCGCTAAACGAAATTCATAGGGGTCTTTGCCGATCTTTTTTGCCAGCTCATCGATCTGCGATTCTCCCGGCAAAGTGACTTGCGCGCAACCGAAGCCGCGATAGGAGCTCGCCGGCACAGTGTTGGTGTAGAGGGAAGTGTTTTCGATCAGGACATTGGGGATCGCGTAAGGGCCGACGCAGCGATTGGTGGATTTCTCGACGACCAGCGGGCTGTTCTCAGCGTAGGCGCCGGTGTTCATCACGATCTTCGCCTGGCGCGCGATGATCTTGCCATTCTTATCAACGGCCGTGCGCATCCAGGTGTACGCGTCGTCGCTGCGCGTCGTCAGCATCGCTTCTTCGACCGTGAGCTGGAGCTTGACCGGCCGCTTCGCTTTCCACGAACAAGCAGCGACCAGCGGTTCGATTTTCGTGTAGGACTTACTGCCGTATCCGCCGCCGACAAAAGGCACGATCAAACGAACCGAGCTGACGGGCAGATTGAACACCGATTTCAAGTCATGGCGCACCATGAACGGATGCTGCGCCGAGGAATAGATGATCACATCCTGGTCGGCGACCTCGGCAACGGCGACGTAAGGCTCCATCGCGTAGGCGTAGGTCATCGGGAAATAATAGTCGCCTTCGACGACCGACGCCGCTTCTTTGAAAGCTTTTTCGACATCGCCCCACTGGATTTTATGCGTCTGGCAGATATTCGTGCCCTTACCGGCGGTCACTTCACCTTCAAAGCCGCGCAGCGCCCCGGCTTCAAATTTTTTTTCATGCAAGAGCGGCGCGTCTTTGGCTGACGCTTCTTGGGGCGTCAAGACCGCTTTCAATTCTTCGTACTTGACGTCGATCAGCTCGAGCGCTTCGAACGCCGTTCGTTCATCGACGGCAACGACCGCAGCCACCGGCTCGCCGGCATAGCGGACTTTATCGATCGCGAGCAGCGGGTGGTCTTTGACCGCGTGGCCATAATAGGGATTCAATCCTTCGAGATCGTAGCCGGTTACGACGCAATGGACGCCGGGATCCGATTCGGCTCTGGATTTATCGATCGAGATGATCTTCGCGTGAGCGTACGGGCTGCGCAAGACTTTGGCGTAGGCCATGCCGATGAGCTTCAGATCTGCAACGTATTGAGCTTTGCCGGTGACTTTGACCCTACCGTCGCGGCGCGGCAATGAATGATTAACGACGTGAAAATCGGTCTTCTTCTCGGCGCTCACGACTTCTTCTCCCTCGCCATCGATTCAGCGGCGCGCTCGATGGCCGCGACGATCGGCACGTAACCGGTGCAACGGCAGATGTTGCCGTCCATGTGATGGATGATTTCGTCGCGTGTCGGTTTCGGATTATCATCCAACAATGCTTTGGCGGCCATGATCATGCCTGGAGTGCAAAAACCGCATTGGAAGGCGAACTCATCGATGAATGCTTGTTGCAGCGGATGAAGCGTGCCGTCGGGCTTTTCAAGCCCTTCGATCGTCATCACATTCTTACCGCGCGCTTCATAGGCAAGATAGGTGCAGGCACTCACCGGCACATTATCTACGAGCACCGTACAGGCGCCGCAGACTTGCACTTCACAGGAAACCTTTGTGCCGTTCAAGTTAAGTTGATTGCGCAGCACTTCGGCAAGTGTGTCCGCAGGCTCGCAATCGAGTTGCCAGGGTTTACCGTTTAGTTGAAATGACAGGTTCATGAGCAAACAATGATTGGAGTGTTGGGGTTCCCTTCAGCCCAGTACTCCATCATTCCATTACTCCAATACTCCATTCTTCAATGGTATCGCGGCAGAATGTTTTCCGCCCAGAGCTCCATTTGCTGATTCAAGCTGTCCATCGTCGGATAGATAATCTTGAGCTCGAAGTGCTCCACGCCGTTTTCGATAAACTCGTCGATTCTACGCTTCACGTCGTCCACCGAGCCGAAAATATGGCGGTCGAGGGCAAACTGCATGCTGTCGATGTCACGCTCGTAGCTTTCGCTGCTGGTTTTTAACGTCGGCATCGCGAGATTGAGACCCTCCTCGCGCGTCTTGGCGATGGTTGCGAGCTTCTCGACCGCGATAGTGATTTTCTTCGGATCGCGGCCATTGTCGCGCGCGGTTTGGGCTAAGATGTCGCAGCCAACTTTCATTTCCTTGGGCGAAAGCCAACCGGGAATCCAGCCTTCGCCGTGCCTGCCAGCGCGCTTGGCAGCGAGTTTCATCCAGCCGCCGACCCAAACCGGCGGATGCGGTTTCTGCACCGGCTTTGGATAGACTTCGGCATTTTTGAATTCGATGAAGTCACCTTTGTAGGCTGCCAAGGGCTGGGTCCAAACCGCTTTCATCGCTTCGATGTATTCATCGGTGCGGTCGCCGCGCCGTTCGTAGGGCACGCCGAACACGCCAAATTCATCCGACTCGCGGGTCGCCTTCGAACCGAGACCGACGCCGATCAACAGACGGCCATTCGCCAAGTGATCTAAAGTGGAATACTGTTTCGCCGCGTAAATCGGATTGCGGCAGGGCATGACCAAACAAGCCACACCGAGAACAATTTTTTTAGTTTCCGCCGCCAGGTACGACAGGATCGTGGTGGCTTCGAAGAAATTAGCCTCCTGCGAATCAGTGATCGCTTCGAAGGCGCCGGAAGAAATGTGATGACGGTGCATCTCGGTGCTCCAGACCACGTGGTCGTGAACCCAGATCGCGTCGAAGCCCATTTCTTCGGCTGACTTGGTCGCTTTGACAATGTTTTCAATACTGGAGAGCGGACCGGAGTTCGGCACGCGCACGCCAAACGAAATCTTGTTCATGACTCGCTCCTATTTCTTTTCAGTGACTTCGA
>DASPXM010000129.1:0-13019 GCA_035637295.1 Verrucomicrobiia bacterium | reverse complement strand
CGCCGCTTTGCAAAATCAGTTTCACCACGGCCGGGTAGCTGCCGGGCGTGTACTTGTTCAAACTCGCGTCGGTGCGGACCGAGACTCGCGCCATCGCTTCTCTCATTTCGGGTTGCAGCCAGCGCCCAGGGGCAAATTGCGCTTCAGAAATTTCGCCGTCCGAAAGAGCCGCTGCCGCAAGATAGGTGAAGCTATGATCCGCGCTTTCGTGGCTTTCCGGGTAGCGCCGTTCCTCGTCCGCCACTTGAGCGCTGACGATCGGGATATCGGCCATCACCACGTCGATGCGCTGAACTTCTCGCGCCGGATCGGCGATGCCGGCGCGCGCTTGAAGCACGCCGGCGACCATGGTCTGGGCCGTGGCGATACAGGGATAGGCTTTGATAGCGGAGGTCATGATTCTATAGCGTTCGCCGATCGGTTGAGCGAGAAGATCTAATTTTGCCCCGGCGAGCATGCCAGTGCTCAGCCCGCGCGGCTGTTCGATCACCCCTAGTGGACCGGTCATGCCCTCGGCGGCAAACAACGAACACAGTACCGCTTGGGATGCCACCATTGCGTTGGCGTTCGCTTTGGAATTGGCCAGCTGCCCGGTGCGCACGACGGCGAGCGTGTTGCCATGCGTGGCCGACAGCGCGGCCGCATGGGCAAGCTGCTCCGCGTTCAATCCCATCAACCGGCCGGCGATCAAAGGTGCCGCCAATGCCGATGCGGTCGTGTGATCCCAGGTGCCGCGAGCTGGAATTATGTCCTGCATGCGGCAGTAAATCTCGTAGCCGAGCGCTACGCTGGCGATCACGCTCAGTCCAGAGGCGCGAAACTTTTCGCCGACGGAAAGCGACACCGCGATATTGTCGCTCGGATGTCCCATCTGTCCGGGACCCATGTAGGCATCGTTCAAGTCCAGCGAGCGAATCAAAATTCCATTCAGCAACACGGCCTGCGGTAGATTAACGCGCCGCGATGAACCGATCACGGTGCAGTCCGGGTTTCCGCCGAGTTGTGCAAGAACGCGCGACGCGCGTGCAAATGCGGGCTCCTCGGTCGCGGCCAAAGCGCAGCCGATGGAGTCGATGATCAGCGCCTTGGTATGCTCAACGACCTCCAATGGAATTGCCGCAGCAGCAACGCTGAGCACGTTGCAGGCGATTTGTTGGACGAGGGTAGCTGGGGTAGCTGGCAAATCAGTGCTGGCCATAGATCACGAACGAGCTTTACTCCGAGTTGGCCCGAGTGGCAACACGCTTTCCTTAATCGACCTTGCTAAGGAGAGCCCGAGCGTCAAGAAGCTGCTCGCCTACTAAAAAAGAGTGAAGGAAGGGTTCGCCAAGACGTCGCAGTAGGCTGCTGAAAAACCCTTCGGAGTGCTTCGACGGGCTCAGCACGAACGGAAAATGCTCAATCATTTCAAAGCCCGCACCGTTCGCCCTGAGGCTCTCGAAGGGTGAACGGTGGGCTTTCAGCAACTTACCTAGGCTGATTCTACGTTTAAGCCGGCGTTTGGAGTTTGCTGATCGTTGCGGAAATATAGGATTTGGCCGAGGTCGCGGTCGGCCTTTGCAGCGCCTGCAATCTTTCCACGAGCATAATTCTCGCAGAGAGATTAACGCCTTCAATGCCAATTCGTACTAGGGAGCCATTGCGAATCTCATTCTGAATAGTAAATTCCGGCAAAATTGCGATACCGATTCCCGCGCAGGCGGCTCGTTTGATTCCCTCATAATTTCCAATTCTCATTGCGATCGGCACTTTCGGAAAGCGCCTTTCCTCGAGAATGCTCTCCATCATCCCGGTGTACTGGTCTCCTTTGAGGCCGACGATAAAGGGAATCGATTTCAAATCGGCCATAGTGACTGGAATTTTTTTAACAAGCTTATTTTGGGGTGAGCTTACAAACCATAAAGGCTCTCGTTTCAACGTTGTGACTTTTAAGTCAGCCGGCATTCTATCGGAAAGAACAAAAGCAAGTCTACCGCTGATGCTCGCACGGAGGCCAGCACGGAGGACTGCGGCAGTGACACTATGGTAATCGAAAGTTTGGGATATGTTTTCGCCAGCTCGCCGGCGATCGGCGGCAGAAGATAGGCGCCGACCGAAGTGGTTGCACCGATCTTAACCTCTCCGGAAACCCCGCGCGCCAGCTCACTCATAGTGCGTTCGAAATCTGCCGTTTGGTTTACGATCTGGGTGCTGAATTGCAAGAACAGTTGGCCGGCCTCGGTAAGTTGTATGGGTCGCGTCGATCTATCCATCAGTCGTAGCCCAAACTGGCGTTCCAGTCCGGCGATTTGCAGACTGATCGCCGACTGCGATTTTCTTAGGCTTTTTCCTGAAGCGGTGAAGCTGCCTTCTTGCGCAAGACGAATAAAAGTAGACAAACGATCAAGGTCAATGTTCATGAGATTTTCTGATGAAAGTATTGGAATTATTTATTTGACACATCTTAGTTAAGTTTGTTAATCGGATCAATGCGTCAGTGCATCGATCGCATACAACGATGAAAATTTGCCACTGACGGCGAAGAAATATGGATCGCCATCGGGTTCTTCGCGGGGATCAACTATTCTGAATGTTGTTTTTACGGAGCATAAGTATTTCAGCAGCACCGCTGTGAATCACCAACGCGCTGGTCTTTTTCAGAAATACGGATTTGACACACGATTGAGTTTTGCTCGGGGAACATTTGGCTACGCAAGCGGTCATCGCTGCATTTCCTGTGGCCATCCTAAGTTCTCCGAGTATCGTAAATAGTATTTATCCCGATTTGCGGTTGGTTTACGTGAGGACAAGCGTGTCTTTTGGATCTCGCGCGAGAATAGGATTTATTTCGCCGTCAGTCATTGAATTAAGAGGATACGATTTTTATCGAATTGTTCCCAAGGGCGTGGCAATGATCGCCATGACCTGCATGGTCGAGGACTGGAAGGACGCCGCTTACAAAGACGCGTTAGCCAAAGTCGAAGCTTGCGCCATCGAGCTCAGCCGACGATTTTGTGATTTTGTCGTTCATGCGGGAGCGCCGCTAGTCCTATCCCAAGAAAAAGGCTACGAGTCTCGTTTGATAGAATCGCTTCAAAAAGATCACGGGTGTTCCGTGTACGACCGCAATCGTTGCGGCCATGGAAGCGTTTCGGGACCTCGGCGCTTCACGCCTCGCCGTCGTCGATCCCTATCCGGCGGAACTTAACGACAAAATGGCGCAGTACTTCGATCAGTGGGGCTTCAAGGTGGCGTCTGTTGTGAGCCTTGGAACGGCGTTCACAAGATCAAGTATTGCGTCCGTGGCCGAGATCTATCGGGCCGCAAGGAAGGCGGCGAAAGAGGCGCAAAATGCCGACGCGATCTTTATCCCGTGCACGAATTTTCCCGTCGTTGACGTCATCGCCGATATCGAGACCGATACGGGGCTTCCCGTCATAGCGAATATAACATCACAGCTCTCTTCCGCTTTTAAAGCCATCGGCATGAGGGAGAAAATAGACGGCTACGGAAAACTGTTGCGTCTGTTGTAATAGAAAGAATGAGACTACCTAACCCGTTCACCAGAGTATGCGGCCGCGGCTCTTACATGATTGGCGGCGCAATTTCAGTGTTGTTTCTGCTTGGGATGCACCCCGGTGAAGTGTTTTCGCAAGCCGATTTTTACCGCGACAAGACCATCACGATCATTCAAGACAGTTCCCCCGGAGGGGTTGGCAACTTGCGGACCAATGCGGTGATCACGAGTCTCAAAAAGCACATTCCGGGAAATCCCAATATCGTCATCCAGTTCATGGAAGGTGCCGGCGGAAGGAAAGCGGCCAACTTTCTTTTCAATAATGCGCGGCCCGATGGATTGACCATCGGCAGAGTAGGCAGCGGTTTTGTATCCAGTCCAATTCTCGGTTTACCCGGCGTCCTGTACGACGTGAATAAGTTCGTTTATCTTGGATCCGGCCACAGTGAAGGCTCTACTTTGTTTTTTACCAGGAAGGAAGTGGGCCTCGATAGTCTGGACAAACTGAAAAAGAGCACGAACTTACGTATAGGCGGCCAGTCCATTGGTCACGTAAACTACATCGCGGCCCGACTCTTCGCCTGGCTTCTCGACATCAAAGAACCCAAGTTTGTCGTCGGTTATTCGGGAGCGGAAATGGATGTGGCGATTGCGCAGGGAGAACTCGATGCGCGGGCAAATAGCGTTGACGCCGTGATTCAGCGAACGCCGCAATTCATCACCGACGGATTGGTGCACTTTCACGGCGTCGTTGAGGTTCCGTTCGGTGTTCGCCCCAATCATCCCGCCCT
The DNA here is from genome assembly GCA_035637295.1 of Verrucomicrobiia bacterium. GTDB lineage: Bacteria > Desulfobacterota > Binatia > UBA9968 > UBA9968 > DP-20. Next base: position 8,732 of record DASPXM010000129.1, on the reverse strand, counting down.
GGCTCGCCTGCCGGCGTTGCATAGTTTTGCCGCAGCCGAAAGAGAAAAAAGAGTGGTGCAGATGTACGTGAGCTTCATGCAATTCCTGCAAGCATTCGTCCTGCCGCCGAATACTCCGGCGGAGCGGGTCAAGATTTTGAAAGATGCGTTTGCAAAAGTCTGGAAAGATAAAGAGTTCCACGAAAACTGGCGAACCATGACCAAAGGAGAGCCCTCCCCACTCATGCCGGACGAACTCGAAGCAATGGTTAAGGCCATTCCTAGAGACCCTCAAGATGTGAAGCTTTACAACTTGATTTCTGGAGAGGGAGCATTGCCAAAGCGATAACGAAAGACTTTTTTAAGCGCAGCGGGGGAATTTACATCAGCAGAGCAACGATTCGCCATGACGGCAGAACAATCCGGGACCGCAATGTTTGAAAATTCGAAGGCACATCGGCCTGTCATCACGGGGCGTCACGGCATGGCATCAACCGGGCATTCGCTTGCGTCTTGCGAGGCTCTCTATGTTTTGAAAAAGGGCGGCAATGCGATGGATGCCGCCCTTGCTGCGGCTGCGGTTTTATCGGTGATCAAATCTTATCACTGCGGTCTAGGCGGCGACGTGTTCGCGCTTTACTATTCAGCGAGTGATAAGAAATTGTACTGTCTCAATGGGTCTGGAAAATCTCCGGGTCTGCTCAGGCGCGAGTTCTACCAAAATAAAATTCCAACGCGAGGAGCGCTGGCGGCAAACGTGCCGGGGGCAGTCGATGCGTGGGTACAACTCGCGGACAGATTAGCCACCCGTCCCCTAAAAGAGCTGTGGGAGCCGGCCATTGACTACGCGGCAAACGGCTTCCCGGTATTTCCTCATCTCGCGCGCGTGATCAAGAGTTTTGGCGAGCGCGGGCATGAGGATCCGGCGTGGGCGAAAATATTCTTCCCTCGCGGCAAGCCATTGCAGGTCAACGAATTGTTAGTTCAGAACGATCTTGCGCAAACTCTGAGCGAGATTAGCTGCCATGGAAGAGATGCATTTTATGACGGTCGGGTGGCCGAATCCATTCGCCGAGCATTTGAAGAAAAGGGCGGATGTTTTAGCCTCCGGGATTTTCGCGAGCATCAGTCCGTCTGGGAAACTCCGGTCCACGGCTCTTACAGAGGATATGATGTCTATGTTCCCCCGCCCAATTCTTACGGCTTGCTTCTTCTGCTTCAGTTAGCTCTGCTCGAAAAACAAAATCTTACGACTTTGACCCAAACCAGTGGAGAAACAGTCGAGCTGCAGCTAAAAGCGCAAATACAGGCGTTGGAGAATGGATGTCAGTGGATTGCGGATTCGGAGTCGTTCGATCGAAAGGTGCTCGATGCCTTTTTACTGGATTATCCATTGACGAAGGCGAGCCATTCAGGCGGCCGGCAAATTTCTGCCGGTTCGGGCGAAGACACGACCTATATCACGACGGCGGATGATCGAGGGAACTGGGTGTCGATGATTCAAAGCGTGCACGAAAGTTTCGGTTGCGGCATTGTCGCCGAGGGCACTGGAGTCATATTTAATAATCGCACGCAGGGATTCAATCTCGAGCCGGGTCATCCAAATGAAATAGCGCCGCACAAGCGTCCCGCGCATACGCTAAGCCCCGCTATGGTATTCAAGGACAACGCGCCTTGGCTGGCGCTTGGAACTCCGGGGGGAATGGGACAGACTCAATTCTTGGCGCAGATCCTGTCCAATCTGATCGATTTTGGCATGAACATCCAACAAGCCATTGAGATGCCACGATGGCAGAGCAAGGGTGCGGGCACGGTGGAAATCGAAGCGCGCTTTCCGAGTGAAACACAGCTCTATCTCCAAAATGCCGGCTTCAAGGTTAAGGTTACCGAGTCTTGGGATTTTCGCATGGGCGGCGCCGAAGGAATTTTGATGGATCGAAATACCGGCGTTTTTCAGGCGGGCGCGGACCCGCGCCGGGATGGATACGCGATCGGCTATTAGGCAGGACGTCAATCAAAGAGTGTGTTTGTTTTTAGTGGAGCAAGATGCTCCTTTGCATTCTTGCACTGATAATCAGATTTAATACAACGAGGTCAATATGTTCGGATACCGAGCCAGGATTGGATATATTTCGCCCTCCATCATTGAACTCAACGCCTATGATTTTTATCGCATAGTTCCCGACGGGGTTGGTCTGATCGCGGTGACTTGTATGGTGGGGGGATGGAAAGAAGAGGCCTATCGCGAAGCCCTCGATAGAGTGGAAGCCTGTTCTCGGGAGTTGGGAAGAAGATTTTGCGACTATGTGATTCACGGCGGAGCGCCGCTGGTATTGGCCCAGGGCAAAGGGTTTGAGACCAGGCTGGTGGAAAAGATACAAAAGCTTACCGGCGTTCCCTGCACTACCAGCATCGTGGCGGCGATGGACGCTTTCAGAGATCTGTCCATTACACGGTTGGCTGCCGTCGTCCCCTATCCACCGGAACTCAATCAGAAAATGATCAGCTATCTCAAAGACTGGGGATTCGAAGTGGCTTCATTGGTAAGTCTTGGAACCACCTTCACCGAATCGAGCGTCGCATCGGTCGGAGATATTTATCGGGCGGCAAAGCAAGCAGTCAAAGAAGCGGGCAACGCCCAAGGAATTTTCATTCCCTGCGCCAATTTTCCCGTGGTGGACGTCATTGAAACGATCGAAACGGATTTAGGGCTGCCGGTTATTGCAAACATAACATCGCAGCTTCATGCAGCGTTCAAGGCAATTGGAATGAAGGAAAAGATTTCTGGATACGGGCAGCTCATGCGATTAGTGTAGTGATAATTTTCAAACCGTTTCGATGCCGGGAATCATAACCAAGGAGGACCAGACATGCCAAAAATTCGTCATGTAGCGATCGCGAGTTCGAATCCGGCGAAGTTGTCGGAATTTTACAAAACAGCTTTCGGTATGAAGCAAGTCCAAGGGATGGGAGGCGCCATTTACCTCTCCGATGGTTCCATCAATCTCGCGCTGAACAAAACTTATATCGGACGAGAGCCGGGTATCTACCATTTCGGCGTAGAAGTCGAGGATATCGAGGCTCTGAAGAAAAAACTAAAAGAAGCGGGAGCCAGCAGTGAAGTTCAAAGACGACCGAGAAACCGCGAAGCCGAATTCCGCGTGTTCGATCCCGACGGGAATGCAATCGATTTGTCCATGCACGGCTGGCCCGTGTGATCGGCGATAGGCATGCTCCACGGCCTTCAAGAAAAGATGTAAGGAGATTCAAAATGCCGAAACTTCGTCATCTCGCTATCGTAACCCCCAACCGAGAGCGGTTGGTAAAATTCTATACCAGCGCATTCGATCTGAAAGTTATTTATGGGCGACCTCACAGCACCCATCTTTCGGATGGAAACTTTAACCTAGCCATTGTCGACAAGATTGGCGATGCCAAAGCCGGCTTTTATGTCATCGGATTCGATGTCGACGACATCAGCGATTTGGCAGGAACCCTGAAAAACGCCGGCGGAACTGGTGAACTCACGGCGATGCCGCAAGACCACGATGCGGAATATCGGGCGCAAGACCCCGAAGGTAATCGCCTCGACCTGGCCATTCAAGGCTGGTGCGTAGTCTGAACACGCTTTCTCGGTGCTCAATGAATTTCAAACGTAGCGCATGACGCCGCCGCCATCCTTAAACTTTCGCATTGAAAAGAAGGGGGCATGAACCATGCCGTCTAAGCGCAGGATACGAAATTCGTGCTCTACGAAAAAAACGGGAGAGTCGCTACCATTACTTTGAACCGGCCGGACAAGCTCAACACTCTCGATGAGAACGTGTACGTGGAATTGGATGCCGCGCTGAGTGAGGCGGAGCGCGATCGCTCGGTTCGCGCCATCGTGATTACGGGCGCGGGCCGCAGTTTTTCCGCCGGCTCGTACATTAAGGGACCGCGGAGCAAAGGCGTGCTCGAGGAGTGGGAAAAACGAGATTCGGTTTCAGAGCGGCAATTTCGCCTGTGGCAAATCCTCAAGCCTATCGTCGCGGCCGTTCATGGACATTGCATCGGCCGTGGATTGGAGCTCGCACTGTGGTGCGATATCGTCATCGCGGCGGAAGATGCCCGGTTTGGACAACCGGAAGTCAGGTCAGGCTCGTTTGTTGCGACCATTGTCCCTTGGCTTATGGGCCCCCAGCAGGCGAAACTCTTCATGCTTTCCGGCGACCTCATCAGTGCGCACGAGGCCGAGAGGCTGGGGCTCGTTGCGCGCGTCGTTCCGAACGGTGAAGCGCAAAATGCTGCTTTCGCGTTGGCGCAACGTCTGGCGCATGTTCCGCCGGTAACCGCCCGCTCGATCAAACGTTGGATCTCGATGATCTATGAAGAGCGCGGCATACGTTCGATGCAGGAGTTGGGAACCCGGGTCTCGTCATTGCTCAAATTTCTAACACCGGCGGAAAGCGACACCGAGGAGCTTGCGAAAATACGCAAGGAAGAGGGATTGAAAGCTTTCCTGGGAGCAAGGGATCGACCATTTCGGTCGGAATAAAGGAATTATGGTTTGTATTCGATGGCGTAACTGGAGAATGGAGAGCGAGACATGTCTAAAGATCCGGTAATCGATGCCGACGGTCACCTTATTGAAGACAAAGAGAAACTCCGCTCATATTTGGAACCGCCCTACAATCGACGCGGGGGCTCTCTGGTATCAGCCGAACCGTGGGATGGTCATCTGCAAGGAACGCTGCCGCGCAATAAAGAGTGGTCGCCGCACCGACCGAGCGCAAACGACTGGCTTCGCATCATGGACAAGAACAACATGGAGTTTGCTTATCTCTATTCAACAAGCGCCGGGGACGTTTCGGGAGTGCGCGAAAAGGACTACGCCATTGCTCTTTGCAGGGCCTACAATAATTACGTCCATGACGATTTCGCTAAAGTGTCGCCGCGCCTGAAGCCATTGGCAATTTTTCCGCAACAAGATCCGCAGGAGGCTGCGCGAGAAATTCGCCGGGCGGTCAAAGAGCTCGGCCTCGTTGGAGTTTCCATCAAGACGACGGGATTGACATTGCCGCTTGGCCATCGCTTCTACGATCCGATCTATGAAGAAGCTCAGAGCCTCGGATGTCTACTCGGAGTTCATGGCACCCGCAAAGGGACTCAAGAGCTTGCCTCGGGAATGTTCGAAACCTTTACTGAAGTTCACACGGTAGCCTTCCCCGTCGGCATTTTTCAGCAGTTTACGAGCATTCTTTTTCAAGGCGTTCCGGAGCGATTTCCGCGACTGCGGATGGCGTTTCTCGAGATTGGCTGCACATGGCTACCGTATTGGCTCGACCGGATGAATGAGCACTGGGAACTGAGAGGCCATGCAGAAACGCCCGAGTTAAAACGCCTTCCTAGCGAGGCGGTCAAGGATCGTCCGATCTATTTCAGCGTTGAGGCGGGCGAAACTCTCTTGCCCGAGACACTGAAGTACGTTGGCGACGATCACTTCGTCTATGCTTCCGATATTCCGCATTGGGACAATGAATTTCCCGAAAGCATGCATAAGATAGAGTCTCGTACGGACCTTTCGGAAAACCAAAAGCGTAAGATTCTTTATGATAACGCCAAAGCCATGTACGGCGGCAAGTAAAACATTGCCGCCGAAATGACTCCGCGCCCGCATGCCCAGGCGCGATCAAATTCAACCGCTTCATCGCTGCTCTTTGGTTAGCGACTAAACTCAAGCAGGAGCTTAGGATGAACACATTAAAAGTCCAAATGCGGCGAGTGGCCGTTTTCATCGCAGGATTGGCTTGTATTATTCTGTTGGCACCGAATGCCAATCCACAAACCCCCTTTTACCAGGGAAAAACGCTCAAGATCCTCGATGGGAGCGAGCCCGGCGGCACCGGAGATTTATGCACCAAAACATTGATTCCATTCCTTCAGAAACACATACCAGGGAATCCGTTTATAGTTGTCGAATACATGCCCGGCGGGGGTGGGCGGAAGGCGGCAAACTATTTATATCAGATGAAATCGGACGGCTTGACCCTAGGGCTTCCGGGAACCGGCTTCGTATCGGGTGCCGTGCTAGGGGAAACGGGGGTCGCCTATGATGTCGATAAGTTCACGTATCTCGGCGCGACCAACAGCCGCACCAACTTCGTCTTGTTCACGCGAAAAGAAGCCGGTTGGAATACACTGGATAAATTGCAAGCCGCTTCAGGCGTGAGGTTCGGTGCTCATTCTGTGGGGCATTCCGTTTATGTCAGGGGCCGCATGTTCGCTTGGTTGCTTGGGCTCAAAACCCCAAAATTTATCACCGGCTATTCGGGGGCGGAGCTGCGGCAAGCGATTTTTGCCGGTGAATTCGACGCACAAGCGGTACAACTCAGATATTTTTGTCAAACAACTCAAAACCTGGATTGATAAAGAGTTGGTTCATTTTCACGTGGTCGATGAAATACCGCGTGGGTACCGGTTTCCTCATCCGAGCTTTGACGGACTACCGACAATTGACAAGTTTGTGAAAAGCGAAAGGGTGAAAAAAGTTCTCGATATGCACCGTAACTTCACTTTGATCGGTTCGCCTTTCGTCTTACCGCCAAGCACTCCAAAGGACCGTGTTCAGATATTATCTGACGCCATGCGAAAAATTTTCAGAGACCCTGAATTCACGCCGACCTTTACGAAAAACACGGGTGGCGAACCCTCTCCGCTTCTCCCAGAAGAACAAGCAAGAGCAATAAAAGAAATTCCCAGAGACCCGGAAACAGTGAATCTGTTTCAAAAAATTTCCGGGCCGGACCCTCTGCCGGCACTTTGAAATTTATCGTTGCAGCGATGCGCCGGTCTTCAATCGGCTGTGGCTTACTTTTTGGTGCCCGATCACTGGCACATGGTCCCGTGTTCGAAGAAAAACGACGAGATGACCGAGTTTCTTCGCTGGCTCATGCTCAACTCACAGCCAACGCCTACACGCCCACCGCTACACTACGGGCTACGGTGAAATCCATACTTCAGACCCGCGGCAGACCTGGAAAGCAATCGGAGTTAACGAATACGCAAACGTAAAAAGTTCCGTCCCCTTTCTCACACTCTCCAGTTGCAGGCGGTATCGCCGCATGCCTGGTATGCCAGCGGCATTCATCCCTATCTAGGCGGATCAACAATCCGCCCAAAGTGTGAGACGCAGCCGGCGCGCGCGACAGGGTCATCAGTTCGCCACGGAAGCTTTGTTGCCACCGCGCCACGGGTGCGGAAAGAGCTTTCAGGCTTCCCGCGTCGAAACCCTGAGCGTGAGTCGGAAAATTTGTGATGACAGTTGAACGGCTGTAACGACTCGAACATCGTTCTCCTGTGAGACCGATTGCGTTCGCGGTGTTGACTTCATGCCGGCATGAATTATACGTGCCTTTGGGCAAAGGAACCTGGGTTTGGCTCAACCGCCGCAATCCATGTAACGAAAGGAGCTCAGACGATGAGAACATTTCTTTTCGCTCTATTGCTTTTGTCCGTGGGCAGCACGAGCTTCGGCGCTCAAGCTGATTTCTACAAGGGTAAAACGATCAAACTGGTAGTCGGGTACTCCGCGGGCGGCACCAACGATCTTTGGGCGCGGGCGATCGCGCGGTTTTGGGGCAAGTACATTCCGGGGAATCCGAATTTCATCGTGCAAAATATGCCCGGCGCGGCCACCATGGTCGCGGCCAATTACATCTATGGAGTCGAAAAACCCGACGGGCTCACCCTGAGCTTGATCGCCCCCGCCCTGTTTTTCAACCAACTCGGCGGTCAAAAAGAAGCCAAGTTCGACTGGGCAAAATTCGCCTGGATCGGCACGCCCGAGGAAACCAGCGAAATGCTTTCCATGCGTTCCGACACGCCATTCAAAACTCTCGACGATATTCGCCAGGCATCGGCGCCGCCCAAATGCGGCACCACCGGCGCCGGCACGCCCGGCCACTATTTTCCGCGACTCCTGGAAGAAGTTCTCGCGCTCAAATTCAACTTGGTGACGGGTTATCCCGGAGCGGCCGACATCGACCTTGCCATCGAGAAAGGAGAAGTCCAATGCCGCGCCGGCACAACCAGCGCATTTTTCGGACGGGAACCAGGGCGCACCTGGGCAAAAACCGGATTCGTCCGAATTCTTGTCATCGGCGGGCCCAAGCGGGATCCGAGGGCCCCGGACGTTCCAACGATCTGGGAGGTGATGGAAAAACATAAAACACCCGAGTCCGGCAAACGGCTCGCGACCGTTCTTCTCTCGCCCGGTCCGTTTGGCCGGCCGATCGTCGGTGCTCCGGCGATCCCCGCTGATCGGGTCAAAATTCTGCGCGACAGTTTTTTGAAGGTCATGAAAGATCCCGAACTTTTGGCCGAGGCGGAAAAGCGTCGCTGGGAACCGGACCCGGTGAGCGGCGAAAAGCTTCAAGTCCTCGCGCGCGAGGTGGTTACCCAGCCGGCGGAGGTCATCGCGCGGATGAATGCGGTGCTAAAAGACTAAAGCCGAAAACGGGCTTGTATTCTTGCGCGTGAGAATCAAAGCACGAGTCGCGGAATCGCGCCAAGCGAGTTAAACGCGACGCGTGTTGTTCTTCGTTGTAGCCTGAGACAAGTAGCGGCGATCCGTCTCGGTGCCTGGCCTAAGGTTTGACATCATCGGTGTTTTCCTACATGGAGGAGTTGCAGAGAACCGTTCACGCAGGCGTCCGCAAGCGATGGAACGAAGATTACGGAGAAGTGAAATGAATCAAAAGAAAAATTTATCG
>DASPXM010000128.1:0-17827 GCA_035637295.1 Verrucomicrobiia bacterium | reverse complement strand
CTGAAAGGGTCGCGGTGGACACCGAGGCTGATAGTCTGCACAACTATTTCGAAAAGGTTTGTTTGATCCAACTCTCGCTGGGAGAGGAACACTACCTCGTCGACCCTTTTGCAGGGCTGGACCTGAGCGGATTCTTGGAAGCGTTGGCCGTGAAGCCGCTGATTCTGCACGGAGGCGACTACGATCTACGGATGATGCGAGCGTCTCTGGGTTTCAGAGCGCGCCGTGAAGTTTTCGACACCATGATTGCGGCGCAATTACTCGGCATCGAGCAGATCGGGCTGGCTGCGCTCATCGAGCGATTCTTGGGTGTCACGATTGAAAAAGCAGGGCAGAAGTCCGACTGGTCGCGCCGACCGCTGAGCGCGAAGCAACTCAGCTACGCGGTCAACGACACGCGTTTTCTCGAGCCGCTCGCCGGTTGTTTGGCTCGCGAGCTGAGCGAACGGGGCCGGCTCGAGTGGCACGTGCAAAGCTGCCGAGCGATGGTGGAGTCGACCGGCCGTGATAAGTCACGCGATCCCGAGGATGCTTGGCGGATCAGCGGGGCCGGGTGGCTGACCCGCCGCCAACTGGCCTATCTGCGAGAACTCTGGCATTGGCGCGATGAGCACGCCAGGCGCGCGAACCAGCCGCCTTTCAAGGTCTTGGGCAATCAACAAATATTGGAACTCATCACCTGGGCGGAGTCTCACCCTAGCGCGCCGCTGCAACAAGGACCCAAGTTGCCTCGACACATTCGCGGCTCATTGCTGACTACACTCGAGAAGGCGCTTGCGCGGGCGGCTGGGATGTCCCAATCGCAGTTGCCGGAGCTGAGACGACGCGAACGACGCGAGCCTCCAAGCGCCGAGTGCTTGAAACGGATCGACACGCTACGTGGTGCATGCGCGCGCATCGCCAAAGAGCTGGGGATCGCCGCTTCGACTTTGGCGCCTAAAGCCGCGCTCGAGTCCATCGCCTGGAGCCGGCCTCGGACCGTCGATGAGATTATGGAAAGCGGAGGACGGTTGCGCTGGCAGGCTGAACTTCTGCACGGGCACATGGATGGGGCTGAATGAGTCGGGACGGTTCCGGTCGTTCCAAATGTTCAAAACGTTCCAAACGTTTAAGAATAGATGGGCGCGACCGGCTCAAGACTTTCGCGTCTAAGCGAATTGCGATGGGTATTCTCGGTACATCGTCTACGGTAGGAAGTCCGACCCGACGCGCGCGCTAGAGCTGCGCCTCGGAAGGCGCGGGAATATCGGAAAAGTTAATCTTCGTCGACTTTATACCTCTATCCTTCTTTTCGGCTCGCTCGCCGCGCACTGATGATCTGCGTGACTTCTTCATCCGCTTGGCTCCTTGACGACGATGGGATCAGCGTTTATTGGCTTGGGTTACGAACTCACCTAGCTCGCGGTTGAACCGCGGTGCGGCTTCCCAAAACGGCATGTGGCCGACGCCTTCGTAAAGAGAAGACTGCGCATGGGAAATAACTCTCCTAGTGTAGTGGGCCATGGGCACGAGTGCCATGCGGTCTTCCACACCGTGGCTGACCAGCACCGGCACGGTGACCTTTCTGAGCGCATCTTCGTAGGGCGCGGGCCGGCCCAAGAGATGGCCGCGGATCTGCGCCGGCACGATCATGTTATAGGCGAGCATGGTTTGAAGCTCGTGCGCGGCAGGGTCTGGGCCGTGCATTGTGTCAGAAACGATTGCGTGTTCTCAATATTTTCCGCCAGACTTTCCGACGCCATCTTCAACACGGCGGGCGTCGCCGGGCCGAGGGTCTCCCGATCGACTTTGGTGAACGCTCCGACGAAGTTGATACCGGCGATATTTTTATCGCCGTATTCCATCAGATATTCGGCGACAATCCGGCCGCCATAGGACCAGCCGACCAACACGGGCTTTTTGAGCTTCGCCGATTCCATCACAGCTTTCAGTTCATCGGCCCAACGGTTGCGGTCGCGGTAAAAGACCCCGTCCAGAGGTTTGTCCGAGCCGCCGTGGCCGCGAATGTCGTAGGTGATCACGCGAAACGATTTCGCAAGCTCGCTGCCGAACTGACGCGACCAGGCGAGATGGCTTTGTGAGAAGCCGTGGATGAACAGAATCTCGAGTCCCTCGGAGCTACCCCATTCTTGCGCGGCGATCGACACGCCGTCCGGCGCTTGAACTTTGAAAGGTTTAGATTGTGGCGCCACTGTCGATTGATATTTGGCTTGTGGAGACAGAAACGATGCGATAAAAATTTTTGCGGTGATTCTGTCCTTTTGATTGAGTCGCCTCATATCCCATAAAACTTCTTCGGATTGTCGCACAAAATCTTTTCCAAGAGACTCGGCGGCACATCATCGCGCGCTCTCATCTGCGTCACCAGCTGCGCCTGTTCCGCGGGGTCGTTGTGACCGTAATCGGAGCCGGTGAGTAAGTGGCCTTTGCCGGTGTATTTGATTAGGTAGGGAATATCCTCGTCCACCTCGCAGGCGACGAAGAAACGGCAGTCGTCGAAAAGGTCGGCAGGGGATTGCCATGATGACTTCCAGCGTTTGGTGTTGTCGCGCCGTAGCTTGTGGATCAAGTACGGTATCCAACTCGCGGAGGCTTCGATGAAGCCAAAGCGCAGTTTCGGAAACATGTCCGGAATCTGATTCAGCACGAGATCGCGAAACGCGTGCAGGGGCGGGAAGCCGGAGTGAGACCATTGTCGATTGCGTTCGAGGTCGAACAGCGCGGTGACAGCCGGCGTCGCGGAGCCCGTGTGAATGCAGATCGGTAGATCGAGCTCCATCGCCGTTTGATACACCGGGAAAAAGTACGGGTTGTCCAATGTCAAGTTGCCTTCCATGCCGCGGAAGAATACCCCGACGGCGCCGTTTTGCTTGGCCCACTTCAACTCCTTCACCGATTCCTCGATGCAGCGCAGCGGCGGGATCGCCACCCAGTGTATGCGGTCGTGACTCTGCGCGCAGGCTTGCGCCATGAAGCGGTTATAGGCGCGGCTCAACGCTACGTCGAGCTCGGCGTCGTCGGTGAGGTAGATAAGGAACAAGGTCGGGTAAACGACTTGAGCGGCGATGCCGCCGCGATCCATATCGGCGAGCCGGGCCGCGACGTCGGTCAGCTCTCTGCACGCGACCTGAATGTCTTTTCTGTTCGACTGGATCTTCGATGCCGACGGGGTGACGAGACGGAACCCGCCTTTGCCGACCGGCTTGGGAAAAATGTTGCCGTCGATGAGCCAGGTCGCATTCCAGCCGCCGTATAAAGTGTCGTCCGGCAGAGACAGCAAAACCGGCCGGCGCGGATACATCTTCTCGTCGACCATCTGCCACATGGCTTCCGATTCGGCGATATGGGTATCGGCATCGATGATGGGTTGCATAATTGTAATCCTTTCATTTGAAAGCCTAGTTCTATCATACGTCTGCTGTGCGCTCAGGGGCTTTCTTCCCCCTTCGAAAGGGGAAGCACCCCCTCTTCAATTCTCCCCCGTCGAGGGGGAGAAGGTGAAGGATGAAAACCCCGGCTTGGACGTAATATCAAGACTGACTCCGACGTTACGGCAGAAAACTCAAATCCACCAGCTGCGAGATCGTAAGACTTTTCGCCTTAGGATTGTCCTTCGCTATGTCGTCGAGCGCGAGTTGCATCCCTTTGATCGTCGGCTTGGCGTCGTCGGGGAGCGTGCGGACGCGCTGGTTGTAGTCGAATTCGCCGATCGCCCGATCGTTGATGCGCAACTTTTCCATAGTTTTTCGAACGGCGACTTCTTTTTGACTTTTGTAATAGCGAATACCTTCCGAATACGCTTTCATGAAGCGGCGCACGACGTCGGCGCGCGCTTTGAGCAAATCATCGCGCGCGATGACCGCGACCTGTTGGTATTCGATGTCCTTCTCGATGAAGTCCAGCAGCAAGTTGAGACCGCTTTTTTGCGCGATTTGCACGAGACCGAGGGTGAGAACGGCGGCATCGATGCTGCCTGCTTGGAGCGCCGTGAGCCGCGTCGCGGCGCCGCCGACTTGGGTGATGCTGACGTCGGTTTTCGGGTTCAAGGCAAATTGTGCCAGAGCTAGTTTTACCGCGAAGTCATCCGTGCTGCCGAAGCGGCTGATGCCGATTCTTTTGCCTTTGAGCTGCGCCGGCGTCTTGATATTGGCGAGAGAGACAAAGCCGTAGGGCAGGCGATTATTAACGCCGCCGATGATCTTGCCTTGGACGCCTTCCAGATAGGCGTAGATGAACGGAGTCCCGCCCGTGCACATGAAATCGAGACTTCGCCCGACCAGCGCTTGCATCGATAGCGTGCCGCCGGCAATGTAGATCACTTCGGCGTCCAGTTGATGCTGTTTAAGAATACCGGCGTCCTTGGCGATGCTGAAGAGCACTGATTCGGTGCTCGCCGGCGAGTTTGTGCCGATGCGCAGAGTCGTCAACTGCGCCGCAGCGACACGCGGTTCGATAAGAAGGAGCACGGCGACGAGGAATGCCCAAGCATAGCGCGTCGATGGAGAAAGGCGTTTCATTGTAAAAGTGATTCTCGCTGCGGTTACGACGCTAGAGCTAGAACAATTGTCCGGACGTGTCAACGAGAAATCGCCGGACGATCGGTTTGCAGCAAAGGGTGACTTTGCCTATATAGAAGCAACCAAGTTTCGCGCTTCTTAGGAGGATTAGGTTCATGGCGACGATCAAATTTCTCGATCCGAGAGTGACGATCAATCCCAAAGACCGGCCGCTGGTGCCGGGTCTGGATACGCTCGAAGGAAAAGTTATCGGCATCATCGATAACGGACAGGCCAATTCGACGACGATGTTTCAAGAGCTCGCGCAACTGGTGCAAGAAACATTTCATACCAAAGAAGTCTTGTTCAGGACCAAACCAACGCATATGCAGGGCGCGCCGAAACCAATCATGGAAGAAATCCTAAGCCGGTGTGACGCGGCGATCACCGGTCTAGGCGCTTGAGGGTCGTGCACGTCGTGGAGTGTCCACGACGCCATCGAATTGCAGAAGAAAGGAAAGCCAACGGTGACGCTCTGCCAGTCGATCTTCATGGAGCTGGCGCGCACCGAGGCGAAGTTTTTCGGCATCGCTAAATTACCTCTGGTCGAAGTCCCGCATCATCCGAGCGGCGGAGCGCTGCCCGGTGAGCATCGGGCGGATGCGGAGGGGGCGATTAGTTTGGTTAAGGAGCAGTTGACGCTAGGAGTGACTGCATCGAAGAAGGCGCAACTGGCGTGAGCCCCCGCCTTTGTCCTCCCCCGAAACGGGGGAGGAAGTGAAAAAATGGGAGAAGAAGTTTGCGCGGCAATAGTTTCTCGGCGATCGCACTCTGAAATAATCGCTTCTTTCCTTCCCCCGTGTAAACGGGGGAAGGTTAGGATGGGGGTCAAGTGCGAGCAACAATCGCGCGGGCGAGAAAACTACGAAGCAATCTGACCGACGCTGAGAATTATCTCTGGCGTCATCTAAGGTTCCGGCAAATTTCTGGCCATAAGTTTCGCCGGCAGCGACTCGTGGGGCCGTATATCGTAGATTTTGTTTGTTTAGAAAAGAAACTGATCATCGAAGTCGACGGCGGACAACACGACGAAAATCAAGTCTGGGATGTTAAACGCGATACGTGGTTGCGTTCTCAAGGTTATGAGGTCTTGAGATTTTGGAACGACGAAGTTCTAACAAAAATTGATGGCGTCAAAGATGTGATATTTCAAAGCTTGTGCCCCCACCTTTGTCCTCCCCCGATTCGGGGGAGGAATGATTCGAAGACAACTCGACTAAGCTGTAAAAATTTTCAATAGCAATCATACGGGAGACTTAGTGAATGCCAACCCTTACCTCAAACCTCATCGAAGTCGAAGATAACTGGGAAGCGGTCAATGACTGGTTCTGCAAGGAAAAACTGAGCGACGGTTTGCCGATCGTGCCGCCGACGGCGGAGCGCGTTGAGCGAATGCTCGGCGCGACCGGGCGCGATCCGCAGGAAATCATCGGGCCGATACCGCCGAAGTGGGCGCCTTGCTCGATTGAGAAGATCGCGATCAACGCGGTCATGGCTGGATGCCTGCCCGAGTATCTGCCTGTGATCATTGCAGCAGTCGAAGCGATCTGTGAGCCGCGCTTCAATCTTTATGGCGTCCAGGCGACGACGGGTTACGTCGGTCCGGCATTGCTGCTCAACGGACCGATCAGAAAACAGCTCAACGTTAATTGTGATTCCGGTGTGTTCGGCCCCGGGTTTCGCTCCAACGCCACCATCGGCCGCGCCATGCGATTGATTTTAATTACCGTCGGCGGCGGCTATCCGGGCGACACCGATCGATCGACGTTTGGTTGGCCGGGGAAGTACACGATGTGCTTCGGCGAGAACCAGGAGAAAAGTCCGTGGGAGCCGTACCACGTTGAGTTCGGCTTTAAACCCGACGAAAGCGCCGTCACCGTGTTCGGCATCAACGGCTTTCTACCGATTCACACCGCCGGCAATCGCGGCGAACAGGCGCTCTCATCGTTAGCCGAAGTGATCAAAATGCATCACGGCGTGAGCCATCTCGACGTCGGCAGTTTCGGCGGCGGCACGCCGCTGATCGCGCTCGGCATCGAAGACGCGGAGATCATGGCGCGCGACGGCATTACCAAGAAGCGGGTCAAAGATTACTTGTGGGAGCATGCATCGCTCAAGTTCTCCGAAATTCCCGCGCGCCGCAAAGGGCACAAGAATGACGACGAGTTATTAAAAGACGCGCCGCACGTCACGCCGGACATGGTCGTCCACCTTTCATCGAAGCCGGAGGACATCATGGTCGTCGTGCTCGGCGGCAAGCACCGCCATTCCGTCTTCTTACCCATGTGGACGGGACGGAACACACTGTGCGTGATCAAGGGGATCGGGTGAGATCTCGAAGTGGAAAAGTGGAGTGATGGAGTGTTGGAGTAATGGAATGATGCGGGCGAGGATCGAGGATGGAGGATTGAGGATCGGTCGAGCCGCAGCGATTTTCATGCTTGCGTTTATGTTAGCGCCGCCTTGCGTGGCACAAGAGAAATTTCGCTTTGCGATCGGCGAGTCTTCGAAGACTTTGAGTTATGGTCCGCTTTGGGTTGCTGGGAAAATGGGTTTCTTTGACAAGGAAGGCTTGGAGGTGCCCATCGTCACCATGCGCGGATCGCCGTTGACGATTCAAGCGTTGACCGCGGATTCCATCTATGTTGCCAATGCGACGGTGGACACTCTCATCAGCGCTTATGAGCGGGGCGCGGATATCACTATGATTGGCGGCCTGATCAATGGCCTCGGTTTGAGTATGATCGGCGGCAAGCCGTACAAAACCTACGCCGATCTGCACGGCACGACCATCGGCACACAGACGCTAACCTCTGGCACTGGCTTCGCTCTGCGCCTGGTGTTGAAAGTTCACGGCATGGAATACCCGCGCGATTACAAGCTGCTCAACATCGGCGGCGCTGCCGACCGCTATCAGGCGTTAACTTCCGGGCAAATTTCGTCGGCGCCCGTCGGCGTGCCACTCGATCTCGTCGCCAAGCAACAGGGCTTCAACATCATCGGTTACTTCGCCGATGACCAGCCCAATTTTCAGTTCAACGTCTATATCGTCAAACGGTCGTGGGCCGAAAAAAATCGGCCGCGGGTCGTACGCTTCATGAAAGCGATGGTCTCGACGATGCGCTGGATGATGGACAATCCCGAGCCTGCCTGCGCGTATCTGTCGAAGGAAATGGCGATCAGCGTCGAGCACTGCCGTTATGCGTCCGACTACAACTGGAAAAGCCGAATCTGGGATCGGAACGCGGATCTTAACGTCGAAGGCGTGCGAACGCTGATCAAAATCACCGCGGAGCAAGGCATTCTCAAGGAGCCGTTGCCGCAACCGGCGAAGTACATCGATCAGAGTTTTCTCAAACAGGCGCTGGCGGAGTTGAATAAAAAGTAAGGGGTCAGCGGTAAATAGTAAGGAGATCAGATGTTTCAGCGCATCACTAGCGGATGTTTGATTTTTCTCTTCGGCGCTATTTGCCAATCGCAGCGAACAATGGCCCAGGATAAGGTTCGCATGGGGCTTAGCTCCGTGAGCGCTTTGCACAGCGCCACATGGGTGGCCGAGGAAAAGGGATTTTTCCGCAAGTACGGCATCGATACCGAAGTCATTGTCACCGGGCAGGGCGGCACCGCTGGCATCGGCGCGTTGCTGGCTAACGATATCCAGATGGTGAGCTCCGCGGGCGATGTCCTGGTCGCGGCGGCTTTGCGCGGCGGCGACACTGTGATGGTTGCGGGTGTGGTCAACAAGGGGCTGCAAAGAATCACAACCAAACCGGAGATAAGAACTCCCGCGGATTTGAAAGGTAAGCGGGTGGGAGTGACCCGCATCGGCGCGGTTTCCCATTCCGTCCTGCTCATGATGCTGCAGCGCTGGAAGATGACTGTAAACGATGTGCAGGTCATGCAGGTCGGCTCCTCGCCGAATATGCTGGTGAGCCTAGATAAAAACGGTATCGACGCGGCGGTGCTGACGATCCCGTCGATGTTCGTCGCCGAAGACCGCGGCTATCGGGTGTTACTCGATATGGCGGATACGGATATTTACTATCTTCATACGATGATCGCGACGACGCGCAGCTACATCAAGAACAATCGCGACAAGGTTTCGAGATTTCTCAAGGGCTATTTGGAAGGGCTTGCCTTTGTTAAGCAACACAAGAAAGAGAGCATCGACGTGGTCAAGAAAAAGCTCCGCATCGGTGCCGAGCAAGAACGGAACCTCGAACGGTCTATCGATCTCCTGAGCGCAAAATATTACGAACAGATACCGTATCCGTCGATGCGCGGTGTCGAGACGGTCCTCGGCTTCGTCGAAAAAGATAATCCTAAGGCAAAGAACGCCGATCCAAAATCATTTGTCGACGACAGTCTGCTGCGCGAAATCGATCAGAGCGGTTTTATAAAGACACTCTACCAGAAGTGATTGCAAACCGATCGGTCGACGCCGTTTCTGATCGTCAATGCGATCGCTTAGCGTCAAAACTTTTCTCGATACCGTTCTTCTTACTATTTTCCAACTCGCGAAGAAAATTCTCTCGTCGTGCTTGTGCGTTACTGTGGTCCCCCTGGTTCGTCGAGTTTCCCTGCTAAAAGCATCCTGCGATTCTACAGTGTTCAAGATTCGTCTATCCCGTCCGAACATGGTCAGGATTTATATAAATGGCATAGTTTCATCATGTTCCGTTAGCATTTTTCCTGCCTAGTCAAGCAAGCAATTAACGGCCAGCGCTGTCCCTTTTTGTCACAATCTAACGTTCCGTCGCCTCAGAACAAAATTTCCCTTCGACCGGGCATAACCGTTGCTACCTTTTAGCACGCGCTGGTGGCAAGCATTCGTCTCGCTGACCGGCACGTCATTTGTTGACAGATGTGCTCGATTTGGTCGTTTCGGCTTGGAGGGGCAGCTGTCATTCAGTCGAAGAATACTTTGCATATGTGCCAACAAAGTAAAGCAAGTGACATTCAGGGTCGATATTTATCTGGGGCGGGAGTAGCCGTGCCGGGCCAGGTCTAGTGTCTGCCGGCAAAATTTCTTGCTCTCGCGGGTGGTTCAAATGGGGGTGATTAAGAAGTATCGCTTCGGCCTTGCACCGAAATTCACCGGAGTTGTCGTTGCGGCCGTGCTCTCGACCGGAATTTTGGTCAGCGCGGCAACGTTCTATGAGAGCCACAACCGACTGCGCGAGCAAATTATTGCCAACAACGAGGCCAACGTTACCCTTGCCGCGGAGTTTGCTCGGAACTACGTCCGGCGTATTCAGGAAAGTGTCGAATTCCTCGCCAAAAGTTCGATTGTCACATACTCCGTTAGTAGTGGTGACTACAGTGAGGCCGAGCCGTTCTTGCGCGAGTTTCTCCGTATACACGCAGAAATAGACAACATCAGCCTACATGATGTCCGCGGAATCGTCCGCACCAGCGGCATCTCTTTGGCTGCTAGCAATCAAAGTCGCGGTGATCGCGAGTGGTTCAAACAGATCATCGAATCCGGTAAACCCTTGCTCGGGAACGCCGGAATCTCCGCAGCGACGCGACGTCCGGTAGTCCCATATGCGGTACCGGTCCTCAGTCACAAAGGCACTGTGCGAGGAGTGATTCTCGGTAGCATCTCATTAGCCACGCTCAATCAAACAATTACGCGGCTGAGACCTGGTTCTCACGCACTTTCTTCGTTGCTCGACCGCCGCAATGGGGGCATCATCTTAGCCCATCCCGACACAAAGCAAGTGCTTCATCCGGTCTCGGGAAAAGTTGAAGCAATCACTCAGTTATTAAATGGTGAGCGCGGAGCCGTGGAGACTAAGAACAACGCCGGCGAGCTGACTTTGATCTCTTTTGCTCCGGTGCCGGACCTCCCCTGGGGCATCATGATTTCCCAGCCGAGCAGCGAAGTATTCGCGCCGGTCACGGAGGCAGCGCGAGACAGTGCGATTTTAATGGCCGCGGTGCTGTTGATCACCGCGCTCAGCGCCACGTGGCTTGTGCGCCACGTGACTCAACCATTGGCCGAGCTTCGGGAAGCGGCCAGCAGCTTCTCCGCTGGCGATCTAACCAGGCGAGTCAACTTCATTCGCAAAGATGAGTTGGGCGAGCTCGGGCATGCGTTCAATCAAATGGCTGCGGCACTAGCTCAGCGGAGTGAGGAAGTGGAGAGCGCCAACCGGGAGCTGCAAGAGCAGAACCGCATCGTCCAGCAGGCCAACCGCTTGAAAAGCGAGTTCTTGGCGAACATGTCGCACGAGCTTAGAACTCCACTGAACGCGATCATTGGTTTTGCTCAGCTCATGCACGACGGCAAGGTCGGGGTAGTTTCTCCGGCGCATGAAGAGTACCTAGGAGATATTCTCGACAGCGCCCGACATTTGCTCCAACTGATCAATGACGTGCTAGATCTGGCTAAGGTCGAGGCGGGCAAGATGGAGTTTCATCCCGAGGCGGTGAATCTCACCAGGTTGATCGCGGAGGTCCGCCAGATTCTGCAGACTCTATCCGCCACCAAACGCTTGCAAGTCGATCTCCAGGTGTCACCGGCGGTCGAACAATTGGTGATCGATCCCGCGAAGCTCAAGCAGGTTCTTTACAACTATCTTTCCAATGCCATCAAATTCACACAGGAAGAGGGCCGCATCGCGGTGCGCGCGCTAGCGGAAGGCGCCAACTACTTCCGTTTAGAAGTCGAGGATACAGGCATCGGAATCGGCGCGGAGAACTTTAGCAAACTATTTGTCGAGTTCCAGCAGCTGGAAGGCGCAACGACAAAGCGGCACCAAGGAACCGGTCTTGGCCTGGCCTTGACCAAGAAGATCGTTGAAGCGCAGGGAGGTCGCGTCGGCGCCCAAAGTGTCCCAGGGCGGGGAAGCACCTTCTATGCGATCTTGCCACGCAACTCGCGTCAGATGGAAGGATCCACAGTTTTGGATCCGATCCGTGGAATGCAGGCTCAAGACGGGTCCAACGTTCTGGTGATCGAAGACAATGAAGCCGATCGCCACTGGCTCGCCAAGATCCTCGGAGAAGCGGGTTACATCGTGAACAGCGCGGCCACGGGAGCTGAAGGCATAGCGAAGGCGCGAGCAAATCGTTTCAAAGCCATTATACTCGACCTGATTTTGCCGGACATGGGGGGATGGGAGGTGCTTCATGCGATTCGCGCGGGCGGGCCCAATCAGCAGACAGTCGTAATCGCCGCCACCGTTATCGCAGAAAAAGAAGTGGCCAAAGGATTTTCCGTCCAAGACTTTCTGGTCAAACCGATCGCACCTGAATCGCTTTTGGAAGCCCTTAAGAACGCCGGGGTCGACGCTAGCGGCATTAAGAAAAAAATCCTGGTCGTGGACGACGACCCCAATACGCTGAAAATGGCTAAGGCGGCTCTGCAAGCCGGCGGTTACGAGGCCGTGTGCCATGCGAGCGCCGAAAGCGGTCTTCAAGCAGCCGCCGAGTCGAAATTTAACGCCGTGGTGCTCGATCTCGTAATGCCTGAGATCGACGGGTTTGAATTTCTGACGCGCTTTCGGGAGCTGTCCACTTGCAAAGAAACGCCGGTGGTTGTCTGGACCAGCAAGGACATTACAGCTCACGATCTGAAGCGGCTTAGGAATTCCGCTCAATCCATTGCAGTGAAGTCTGGTTTTAGCATCGAGGCTGTCTTGCAGGAGTTACAGCGCTATGTCGGCCCAGCCGGCGAAAGCGAAAAATCTCGCCCGCCGGAGACACGCGAACTTTAGCCGGAAGGAATCACAACGCACGACTGCTAAGGGGGATTGCTTGCATGACACAACAAGAACCTGGACGAAATCGAAAACCAGACGGTGCGGATAAATCGGCCGCAGCCGATCTTACACGAAACCTGCCGCGGCTGTTCGTCGAGTTCCAGCAACTCGACGCGACCATGGCCAAGAAATACGCGGAACCGGCTTGGGATTGGCGCTCACGAAAAGTGTCGAGGCCGAGGGCCGCCGCGTCGGTGTTAAGAGCGCGCCGGACACCTGCAGTTTTTTTATGCGGTTTCGCCGCGAATCTTCACGCAGTCAACAGTAGGTATCGGCAAGAGGAGCGGTATGATCGGGGCGAGTAGAGGCTAGTTCGGACATACGGCTTCGAGCCTCGCCACATGCAAACTCTTTGAACGGGACAAAGGTCATGACTAGTAGGAAACACGTCAAGCAAACCGTATTCATTCCCGTGCTCTTGCTAGGGCTAATTGCGCCACTCTTTGACGCTCTCCTGGCGCATCAAAACCCCGACTCCAGCGCCCAGAGCGAGCGTTCGCTTTCTCCTAGCGAGCGACAACCTATAACGCCAACCGATGTTTCTGAAAAGCAATTAGGCCTAGCGCAGTTTCTGCCCCATGGAGTTTGTTTCTTGTGGGACGAAACGGTGTTGCTCCTGCACGTCGTATCTGACTCGCTCATCGCGCTTTCCTATTTTTCCATTCCGGTGGCGCTGATTGTTTTTGTGCGGCGAAGGAAAGATCTCGCATTCAGTTGATCTTCTGCCTATTTGCGACCTTTATCGTCGCTTGTGGAACGACGCATATCATGAGTGTCTGGACGATCTGGAAACCCGCCTACTGGCTGGATGGCGTCATCAAAGCGCTCACAGCTACAGTTTCGCTGGTTACCAGTGTCGTGCTCTGGCCGCTCATACCCAAAGCCGTCGCTCTTCCCAGTCCGGCGCAGCTCGAGGCGGCCAATCAGGATTTGCAATTTCAAATCCAGCAGCGCAATCGCGACATCGTCGAGCGAAAGAGTCTGGAGGAGCAACTAAAGAAAACAAATGAAGAATTGCTTGAGCAGAATCATCGCGTTCAGGAGGCCAACCGGCTCAAGAGCGAGTTCCTCGCCAATATGTCCCATGAACTGCGTACACCTCTGAATGGAGTCATCGGTTTCGCAGAGCTTATGCACGACGGCAAAGTCGGCCCAGTCTCGCCCAACCACAGAGAATACTTGGGCGACATCCTGGGCAGCGCGAAGCATCTCCTGCAATTGATCAACGACGTACTCGATCTCTCCAAGATCGAGGCCGGCAAATTGGAATTCAATCCCGAGCCGGTCAATCCGGAGCTCGTGGTGGCCGAGGTTCGTGACACACTGCGTGCGCTCGCGGCGAACAAGGGGATCAAGGTCGAGACCGAAGTGGATCCTGTGCTCGCGGGGATCGTGGCGGATGTGAGGAGCCTCAGCAGATCCTCTACAACTATCTATCCAACGCGATCAAGTTCACGCCCGAGGACGGTAGTGTGACGGTAACATTCAAAGCCATCGATAGCACTCAATTTCGCATCGAGGTCGAGGATAACGGTATCGGTACCAAGCCCGAAGATCTGGGGCAGCTTTTCGTGAGTTCCAGCAGCTCGACGTGACCACTGCCAAGAAATATGCCGGAACCGGTCTCGGGTTGGCGCTAACGAAAAGGATCGTCGAAGCTCAGGGAGGCAAGTTGGTGTGAAGAGCATAGCGAACGAAGGGAGTGTCTTTTATGCCGTCTTGCCGCGAAACTTTCATTTCCTTGGAGAGATCGCCGATGATGCGAAACGTCGCGAAGTCGTGATGCATAGAGAATGGTGAGATCCATGCCGCGCTCCCGATCTTCGCGCGACGCACCGCTGTTCTCAGGGGTTGATCGCAGTGACGGCTGCCAACTTTTCTTTGTATGGGTCCGGAGAGTTAGAAAATGAATCAGAAAATATTGCTAATCGAAGATAATCCCGTTTCCCGAAAAGTTGTCCGGGTAGCGCTCGAAGCAGACGGTTACCGCGTCGTGGAAGCCCCGGACGGCAAAACCGGGATCGCGATGATGGTCGAAGAAAACCCGGACTTGGTACTGCAGGATCTGCTGCTGCCGGATTTCAATGGCTTCGACCTCGTATCCGAGCTTCGGGCTCTCCGGAAAGACGAGAAGGTGCCGATCCTGGCCCTCACGGGTCTCATCGAGAAAACGGACGCGATGCGCATCGCCAATGCTCCCTTCACCGACTACTTGTTCAAACCGGTGGCGCCTTCGCATCTAGTGAGCGTCGTGCGCAGTCACTTGGCTTCGGCGCAAATCGGCCAAGAGAGGCGGGGTAAAAATCGGCGCATCCTGCTGGTCGATGACGAGCCTGCTCAGCTCAAACTCTTTGCGATCTATCTAAGCCATCTGGGCTTTCAGGTCACGACAGCGACTGATGGCAACGATGGCTTTGCCAAGGCTCAGCGGGATCGCCCCGATGCAATCGTGTCCGACGTGCTGATGCTCGGTCTGGACGGCTTTCAGCTCTGCATGAAACTGCACGAGGATGCCGCGCTTGCGCAAGTGCCCGTGGTTCTCCGAAGCACGCTCTACCAGCACGACGACGATAAAGAATTGGCTCGACAGGTGGGCGCCTACGCGCTCGTACCGACGACGCCTGACTTTCACGAAGCGATCGAGGCCTTGTTCGAAAGTCTGGAAGCGTCACCGCTCGCTAAAATGCCGGATGCAGCGACGCTTCGGGCAGCCCACGAAGAACGCGTGGCGCACCAGCTCAACCGCCAGGCCAAGCTGGGCGCCCAGTTGGCGCAACGTTGCGCCGCTCAAAGCGCGCAGCTCTCAGTGCTAGCGAGCATGGGCGAAAATTTTCTGAGAGGCAAGAACGACGATGAGACGTTACTGAAGGACATCTTGGCGCGCTGCCTCGATGCCATCGGTTTCTCTTGCGGTGCAATTTTTCTCGCAGACTCCGAAAATCGGCTCAGCCTAGCGGCTGAGCTCGGCTTTTCGGTTGAAGCGAGGCAATCATTGCCGACCTTTTTCGGCTGCGAAGATTTGCTGCGTACGGCCATGCTCCAAATCGAACCAGTCACGCTGTCCTTTTCGGTGGGCGGCGCGGAGCGGTTCGTCCAGTCGTTTACCGATTTGCCGGCCGACAATTTGCTCCTTTGCCCGCTTTGGTCCGGCAGCGAGCAGCTGGGAATCGTTGCTCTGGTGTCCAACAAATCGGCGCCTGACGCCGATAAGACCACCTTCGCTAAAGCGATCACAACCGAAATCGCCCAAGTGATCGCGCTCAATCGATCAATATCGAAGCTCAAATATATTGCGTCCTACGATTCGTTGACCGGTCTGCCGAATCGGGCTCAATTATGCGAGCGCATCCGATCAGCCGGCACGGAAAGGCGCGCTGCGGCGTTGTTTCTGCTCAACTTGGATCATTTTCAAGAAATCAACAACACCGTGGGATACCCCGGTGGAAATCTGCTGCTGCGCGAAGTGGCGCAGAGATTGAAAGAAAATTTCCAAGAGCGAGCCCTGGTGGCTCGCCTGGGCTCGGATGAGTTTGCTGTACTCATGATCGACGCCGCCGACGATCGAGCGGTTCGTCAGACGGCCAAGGAGATTGTCAAGTGCTTGGAGCCAACTTTTCGGCTCGATGGGCTGCCGGTCGCCATCCGCACGACCATGGGAGTCGCGATTCGGCACGAGCACGGGGAAGACCCCGAAACCCTTCTGAGTCATGCCGATATGGCCCAGCGGGCCGCCAAACGAACTGGCGATGATTATCTCGTTTACCCCGAGCATGTGGAGTCATATAGCCCGGATCTGTTGGCGCTGTTGGGTGAGCTCCGCGAAGCCGTCGATCAGAACGCCCTCGCACTGTATTATCAACCGAAAGTGAACTTCGAAACCAGACAGACCGTTGGCGTCGAAGCGCTGCTGCGTTGGCCGCATCCGCGCCGGGGCTGGGTTCCTCCCGATCGATTTATTTCTCTGGCGGAAAGAGCCGGGCTGATCCATCCGATCACCCTTTGGGTTTTGCGCACGGCGCTCAGGCAGTCCCGGTCATGGCGCGACATGGGCTTGGACTTCGAGGTCTCGATTAATGTATCGGCGCGAGATCTGCAGGACCCGGCTTTTCCTGATTTCGTGTTGCAAGCTTGCCGGACGACCGCAACGCCGCCGCGCACGCTCACCCTCGAGCTCACTGAAAGAGCTCTGATGAGCGATCCAGCGAAAACCAATGCAGCCTTCCAGCGACTCAACGAGGACGGAGTCCGTCTTTCGATCGACGACTTCGGCACCGGCTATTCATCGCTTTCCTATCTGCAAAATCTGCCGGTGGACGAAATTAAGATCGATCGAACCTTTGTCGGCGGTTTATTTTCCGATGTGCGCAGTGAGGCCATCGTTCGTTCAGTCATCGATCTGGGTCGGAATCTCGGCATGGCCGTTGTCGCCGAAGGTGTCGAACAGCAGCGTGTATGGGAATGTCTCGCCAGCCTCGGCTGCGACGTGGCGCAAGGCTATCACATATGCCGGCCGCTATCGCCGGTGGATTTGACCCCGACGTTGAAGGAACCGCCGTGGCTCGTCGCGCGCAACGGATCAGCGAAGGAATCGGAGCGGTGAGACGAGATCGGAGAATTAGAAATCACAGAGGAGAGATTTGCCATGCCTGGTGCCGAAATTCTCATCGTTGACGACAATCCGGTAAACCTGAAACTAGCCCATCTTCTGCTGGCGGGCGAAGGCCACCAGGTGCGTACCGCCGCCGACGCCGAGGAGGCCTTGGAGCTTTTGAAAGTGTATCGTCCACGTTTGATTCTAATGGACATCCAGCTGCCGGGAATGGACGGCCTTGAGTTGACGCGTCGACTCAAAGCCGACCCGGCAACCCGCCATATCACGGTCCTCGGTCTGACGGCCTACGCCATGAAAGGTGACGAAGAGAAAATCCTAGCGGCCGGCTGCGATGGCTACATCCCCAAACCGATAGATACGAGAACCCTGCCGGCAGTCATTTCGCATTATTTGGAAAGATAAAGGCATCGAACAAAAGATCACGCCGCCGATCCAAGCCAATTCACCATCACGTTGGAACTTCACTCTCAGAGCCGACGTCGTGCGGAGCTAGCGAGGTTGGTTCAAGTTTATCGGGCTTTGATCACGCGAGCGGGCACGCCAGGGTCAGTGAGGAAGACAAACGAAAAGAGCAGAATCGCAGGTTTTCGCTTCGGGGACTGACAACTATTTCGCGTAGGCTTTCTACCGACGGACGGCGTCTTTGGGGCAGCGGATCTCGTCAGCCTCGATGAGCCGGGTTCAGCTAAGCGCCGAACAGCCGATAATTTATTGGAGTACAATGCAATGCCGGCGAATAAAGACGAGCCGAAGACTGAGGCAATAGCCTCAACCTATGCCATGTTCGCCGGTCACGGAGCGCCGAAGCATTCTCATTACCGACGACAATAAGACCAACCGGAAATTGCTGCGAGTCGACGCAATCATTGAAGTACTTCGCTTGACAAGCG
>DASPXM010000127.1:0-9991 GCA_035637295.1 Verrucomicrobiia bacterium | reverse complement strand
ACGAATAAGTCGGTGTGCCTTTCGGCGTGATCGGCGTGCCCCGCTCTTCTTTTTGTAAATACACACCGATGCGTTTTTCCGCGATGGTGATAAACGTATGCGGTCCCAGGCTCCGCGAGCGCACAGTAAGACCATGGCGCTCGACGACTTTACCGCCAAAAACCAAGGAATAAAAATCCTCAGCGACAACGATGTCGTTGACCGGTACCACGAAATGATCGAAGCCTTGAACTAACACTTCGCTCTCCTTCACAAACTCTTGTTATTTGCGATTGCTTATTACCGCGTCTCTCGGGTGTCAAGAAAGATTCCTCGCTTTGCGCTCGGAATGACACGTAAAAAGTGATTCTGTCGTTTTACGTGTCACTTTCTGCCGATTTCCGCCAGCGCCTGATTGAGATAGCTCTGATCGATGTACTTCGAAGGCTCGGGCAGGGGCTCTTTAAGAATCCCTTGCTCAGCAACGAGTTTGATCAGCGTGCGTACGCCTTCCAGGTTCAAGTCGGCGTTGCGGTCCCAGATACGGCTTTTCCAGTTATAATCCGCGGCATAGCGGCAGTGTTCGATGCTGATCGCCATTTCCTTCGACAAATAGCCGCAGGCGGCCACGCGATTGTCCATCATCCAGCGCATCGTCGAAGCCATCGCTTTCATGAAGCGAACGGCAAGCGCCCGCTTTTTCTCGGCCCAAGAGCGCTTGACGAAGTAGCCGTTGAACTGAAAGTTCGGCTGGTCATCCGCGAAATAGCCGATGATGTTGAAACCCTGCTGTTTGGCCACGAGGTCGAGCGGCACACCCACCGGAGCCGACGAAATTTGCCCCGACGTCAACGCTTGAAAGCGATCGGAAGCGCCGCCGATGTTGAGCAGCTTATAATCGCGCGGATATTCCAGACCATGCGCCTTGAGCACCAACCGTAAGGCAAAGCCGGTGCCTGAAGTGATCGTTTGCGTGCCGATCGTGGTGCCACGCAGATCGGCGTAGGTTTTGTACGGTTTGCCGCCGATCAAACTCAAACCGAGACCGTTGATCAGACCGCCGATCATGGTGATATCGGCGCCTCTCTCATAGGCGCTGATGAGGGTGTCGACTCCCGCGCTGGCCACAAAGATGGAATCGGTGGTCAGAGCTTGAATGGTCAGCGGGGAGCCGCGCATGGTAATGATCGGCACGTCCAAGCTTTCTCGTTCAAAGAAACCCATCTTCGCCGCAACCCATAGCGGACCGTAGCTCAAAGTTTTCGACGACTCCCCGATGGGAAAGCCGAACTTCTCCTGGGCCGCACAAGGAAGGGCAAACATGACCACAAAGACAAGGAGCGCAATCGCGTGCGCGATCTTCGCTCCTCGATCATCAATCGTCATGGCCACCATTTCATCACTCCATTACTCCAATCCAGCCATTTACCGTATCGCCTTATCACCGACAATCCATTCCGCCGCTTCTACATCTGGAGTTAGTCAGGACCGGAGGAGAGCCCCTCCGGGCAAACCACGCGAGCGCTACTTGGCGATCGGTCCTAGAATCGTGCCGCGTCCATCTTTGGGCGGGAAGTTCGGGCCTCGAAGCTGAGCCATTGTCATCTTGTTGACGTTGTCGATGATCGAAGCGAACGCGCGGATCGAACGGCTCATGCCTTCGGCCGGAACAAGGTCGGGAGTGTCGAGGCTAGTATGATAGATGACGTGGTTGATGATGTGGAAGGATGGGGCGTAGTTGCCGTTCTTAGGGCCGTCTTCGACGCCGTAGACCGACACGCCGAAGTCACGCAGCTGGTCGAAGGCCATCCGCTCGAATTCACGGCTGCCCAAGGCGTTCCAACGCGAAGAGCTCATCTGGTTCGTTGCCGTCAGGTCGGAATTGTACATGTAAAGGAGCGTCTCGGATGGATGCTCCATGGTGAGTTTCAGCACGACCTTGCTCCTGTTGTAGGTGGCGTCGATGCCAACGTCCTTACGGCCGCGGGCGACTTGGCCGTGGTGATGATCCGGAAACTGGATGAACACCATGGTACGCGGACGTTGGGCCTGTGTATCGCGGCGTAGTGGCGCGCCAGTTCCAGGGTGCCGGCCATGCCTGAATTGTTGTCCGTCGCCGCCTGGAAGTACCCGTCCGTGTGGGTCATGACTACGATCTGCTCGTCCGACGCGCCTGGCAGGGTGGCCATCGTCCACGCCGTCTCGACATTGGTCACTTCCGGCGCGTTGAGGTGCAGCGTGAAGGTAACCTTCTCGCCGGCGCCGAGCCGATCGCGCAGGGCGAAGCCCTCGTCCTGGCTGACGGTTATCTGCGGGATTTTCCTGAGACCGCCCTCTGGCTGGAATTGGCCGTTGCCGGGGACCGCCATGACGTTGATGACCATGGCGGCGCCGAGTTCCTGCGCCCGGGCGTTCGCATTGAACAATCCGGCGCGATCGGAAGCCGAATGGCTCCGGCCGCCGGGAACGAAAGTACTATAGATGATGACCGCCTTTCCCTTGACGTCGCGGTCAAGAAAGTCGGGTTCGGCACCGACGCCAACCCATATCGCATCCGCGGTAAGACCGCTCGGATCCGTGCCCTTGGTCCCCGAAACGGGGAAGGCAGTGGCGAGGTTGATCTTGTTGCCGTTGGACGTCGTATAGGTGGCGGCCCAGCTTTGCGGCCGCCAGTCTCTCGGTAGAACGTATGGAAAGGACGCGACCTTTAGGCCCAGCCGCGCGAACTCATCGGTCATGTACTTCATGCCGGCCCTGTCGGCATCGGTGCCAGGGAAGCGACCCCACCACTGCTTGTTGACGGTGTCGCGGTAGCGCAGCGCGATCTGCGACAGGGTGATGACGTCCTTTTTCATCCGCGCGCCATCGATGTCCTTGTAAGCTTCTTGCCCCGGCTTCAGCGGGAATACGGGATAGTCCTTGTCGGAAAACAGCTGCGACGCGTGATCCCGCGGCAGTCCGATCCCGTAAATCTTTTCGGTCTTGGATCCGTGGTCCATCTGGGCCATGGCCACGCTAATCGCCAAAATGCCGGTCATCAGCGCAGCAATACTCGCTCCGACTCCCTGCCTCGATATCGATCGTTTCTTCATTGGGTCCTTCCTTGAGCGAAGATTTGAAGACGAAGGACTTGTTGGGGGCCGCGCCTTTACTTTTGATAATCGGAGGCGATGACGCATCCCAAGCTACAGCTGGGTTCAACCCGTTCCAGCCGTTCAACCGCTTCGCTCAGTTCAAATCGTTTAAGAAGAAATAGAGCGTGGAACTTCCAACTTCGGGAAGTCTCGAAATGCGTGACCGCCGTTAGCAGCATCGGCTAGCTGTTTACAGCGGCCCTCTTGAGGTCGGCGGCGAGCTTGATGTTTTCCGACCGAGTAACACTGACGTTGAAATTATACGCGGGCGAGCGGAACTGACTGAGAGCAAACTCCTGACCCTCGGCGCGGCTGGCGTGGATACAATCCTCCGGCACGTAGACGAGGTAGTTTCTTATGTGAAATCCGATGACCGCGTGATACACACAATTGTTTGAGCCGATTCCCGTGACGACGATATGGTCCCGGCAAGGGCGTAGATCGAATTTCTTTAGCTCCTCTTCCATGAAAGTCTGATAGAAGCAATCATGCGAATACTTTTTTACGACAACCTCGTTAGAATCGGGTTTAAGCTCCTCGACAAACTCCACCGCCGGGCTGTCCTCGATGAGGGAGTACTCTTTACCGAAGAAGGTGAATTCGGGATGATCCTTGGTTCGCACTGATTGAACGTGGATGATCTTTCCATTGGCCTGGCGAAATCGGTTCAACAAAGCTCTAATGTTCCGGATGACGGGTTTAACTCCAGCACCATGCCTTTCACAGCCTTCAGCCTGCATGTCGACAATGATGAGACCGGACCCTTGTGGAGAAAGCTCGATTGCCCGTTCAGCGTCCATGAGAACCTCCGAAGAATACATCACCTGTTCTTTACCGAGGCCCGATAGCCCGCGTCAAGTAGGTGTCATCGAAATATTTCTGCGGCGCATCTGAAATATCGATTTGTTTCAAAAGAGCCGCGATGTTTTCCTTCTTGAGGCGGATGTCGAGATCCGCCACGTAATAGTCCAGGGCTTTCCTCTCAATGGCAATGTCGCCGCGCAATCCGTGCCGTATTCCAAGCGCAATCGCTCTTTCCTTGTCGCGGCGGATAAGGTCCGTAGCTTTATCGAGCGCCCTCAGGAATCTCACCGTTTTATCAGGGCTGGAGCCGGCAAATTCCCGCGTCGATGCGACGATCGTCGACGGAATCTCAGTCAGTGTTTCTCTGGTGTCCAACAGCATTGTAAATCCGTCGCTCTCAGCTTGCACGCGTTGTCCGGGCGTTAGCGGAACGGCCTGCACCTTGCCGGTTTTGAGCGCGGCGATACGCGCCGCCGGTCCGCCTTCGATATTCAGGACGGAAAAATCCCGATCCTTAACCAGCCCGTGTCGGCGCAGAGATTCTACAACTGTAAATTCTCCCATCCCGCCGATCCCTGTGATCCCGATCGTTTTTCCCTTCAAGTCCGCTACGGTTTTCAATCC
This sequence comes from Verrucomicrobiia bacterium, assembly GCA_035637295.1. GTDB lineage: Bacteria > Desulfobacterota > Binatia > UBA9968 > UBA9968 > DP-20. The sequence continues at coordinate 5,450 of DASPXM010000127.1, read as the reverse complement.
CTTGTCAGTCATGAGCGCGTAGCTCATTCGGTTGAGATGCCCGCTGACGACCACCACGGGAGCGCCGCGGGCAATCCCGCGCAAAATAGCCACGGCGCCTGCGATCACGATGTCAGCCTGTCCGCTCATAAGCAGCGCCATCATGATCGGGCCGCTGCTGGACAGCGTCACGGTTCTGACGTCCAAACCTTCTTCTTTGAAGAAGCCGGCGCCCCGAGCAACTGCGGTAGGCAGCCCGGTATTCCAGCTCGGCGACACCAGGGCCACAGTGACAACTTGGAGATCCGCCGCGCTTGAGAAACCATGAACGAGACCAAAGAGCGATATACCCACTGCCAAAAGGATGTTTTTCATATGGCCACCGGGCATCTCATAAATCAGAGGAAATAAATTCTTAACCTCCCGCACCGGGCGATATTCCGGCAACGATCATAGAAGAGCTGCCGACGCACTGTCAATCATTCGCGCGATCGTACGGCACATCGCGCTGGTTTTGGAACAAAAACACTATGCGATCGGGTAGTGGTTCAATTTCAATTCGCCATGAGGCTCAACATCGAGAAAGATTCCTCGCCCATGCTCGGAATGACAACTAAACACGCGATTTGTCATCTCGAACGAAGTGAGAGATCTTTCCCAAGCTGAAGCACTACCTGCGATCGATTGCGATTGACGACTCGCTGGCTTAGCGATAGCGTGAGCGCAAATTCAATCGATTAGCGCAAGATCTTCGTCGCAACCGCGCCAGACCTGAAACTCATCTCGGAAGAGGAAAACAATGACGCAATCCGATCGATTACGCGTAGGCCTCATCGGAGCAGGCGGCAGATGGGGGCCGCGTGCGCATGTGCCGGCACTGAAGGGCGTGTCCGAAGCCGAGCTCTATGCCGTGTGCACCGCGCATGCGGATACCGCGCAGGCAGCGGCCGATAAGTTCGGCGTGACGGGCGCGTACGGCAACGACAAAGCACTGCACGCCGATGCGGAGGTCGAAGCAGTGGTGGTCGCGGTGCGCGTGCCGGCGCACTATGAGCTTAGCAAAAACGCCATTGAAGCGGGCAAGCACGTCTACTGCGAATGGCCCCTCGGCGCGAATACCAAAGAGGCCGAAGAACTCGCGGCGCTGGCGCGCAAGAAAAACGTGCGCACCATGGTCGGCTTGCAGCGTCGTGCGTCGCCCGCTTATCTGTACATGCGCGAGCTGATCCAACAAGGTTACGTCGGACGGGTGCTAGCGGTGAACCTGATGCTGATGAACAGCGGCGTATTGACCCGCCCCTCAGATCGCACCTGGCAGCGCGATGTGACCTTGGGCGCGAACACGCTGACGATTACGTTCGGGCACGTGTTTGACGCCATGTGCATGGTGGTCGGCGAGCTGACCGATCTGTCCGCGATCGTCGGCACGCAGGTGCCGCAGTGGTTCGAGACCGACACGAAAAAATACGTGGAGGTTACCTCGCCCGACAACATCGTGGTTCAGGGTCGGCTCGAAAACGGTGCGATCGTCAACGCCTACTGCGGCGTACATCCGTACCACGGCAGCGGCCACCGCTTCGAGATTTACGGCACGGAGGGCACGCTGTCGATGATCGGCGGCGGCGAGGGTGGCCAGGAGCTCCGGCGCAAGATCATGGGGGGACACAAAGACGACAAGGCGCTGCAAGAGTTGTCCGTGCCGGAGCGATTCAAGTGGGTGCCCGAAGCCGTGCGCAACGACGGTCCCGCGTACGACGTGGGCCAGATGTGGGTCAAGTTTGCCGAAGCGATACGCACCGGCTCGAAGATCGATCCCGACTTCGATCACGCGGTGCGCCGCCACCGAACGCTGGATGCCATCGTGCGAGCGTCACAGACGGGGCAACGGCAGAAAGTTGTGTTGTAGGGCTCCTCAAGAAACGAAGCCAGTTGCAAACGTTCCAAAGGTTCCAGTGGTTTTGCTGGGTTCAAAACGTTCGGCCGCTCCGCTCGGATGCAGGCGAAGTCGGTTCCAAATGTTCCAGGCGTTCCCCTTTCCCTGATCGCTTGCCAATCATCAGCAAACACTCGAGCGATTGATAGCGATTGACGATTTGCTCGCTTAGCGATAACAGAGAAAATAGATTAGCGAGAGGAGCGATGATCATGGACAATCGAGCGGCAGAAATACACGATAAGCTGAACCACCCGGTGATCGACGGCGACGGCCATTGGATGGAGCCGATACCGCTCTTCCTTGAATACCTCAGCGAAGTGGGCGGCGCGAAATCGGTCGATCAGATCAGAGCGCTGTGGCGTGGAAGGGACGCGTGGTACCGGGCCACACCAGAGGAACGCCAGCACAGCCGCCTGCGTCGCGCCATCTGGTGGGGTGTGACGAGCAATACCTACGACAAGGCCTCGGCGCTGCTGCCCGCCTTGTTGAACGAGCGCCTGCCCGAGTTGGGCATCGACTTCGCGCTGATCTATCCGAGCTTCGGTCTCACCATCAACGGCATAGCCCAGCCCGATCTGCACCGGGCCGCAGTCCGCGCCTACAACATGATGACGGCCGACATGTTCGCGCCGTATGCGAAAAGATTTGCGCCCGTAGCGATTCTCCCTTGTCAAACGCCGGACGAAGCCCTTGAGGAGCTGGAATACGCGGTCAAGCAGCGTGGTTTCAAAGCGATCATGCTGCGCGGAAACCAGGAGCGACCGATTCCAAGCGCAGCGGAAGGAATCGATCGGCAGAAGGCCGCCTGGTATTGTGATACCATCGCCCTCGACAGCCCCTATAACTATGAGCCGCTGTGGCGGCGCTGCGTCGAGCTCGGCGTGGCGGTGACCCAACACTCAGGCAGCGGGCGCTGGCAGGATCGCTCGTCGATCAACAACTTCACTTACAACCACGTCGGCCACTTCGCCGAATCGAACCACGCCTTCGCGCGTGGTGTTTTCCTCGGCGGTCTCGTGCATCGTTACCCAAGCCTCAATTTTGGCTTCATGGAAGGCGGTGTGAGCTGGGCCTGTCAGATGTGCCTCGACTTGATCGAACACTGGGAGAAGCGCCGGCGCGCCGGGTTGCAGTATCCAAACGCAACCAGTGTCGCCGAGATGCACCAGCTCATCGACCGGTATGGCGATCAAAAACTTAAAGCCAACGCCGACGCGATCATGAACAGCCTGGATGTATTTCGTCCGGAATGCAGTCTCGAAGAACTCGCACGGCCCGAGCATGTCGTAGACGATTTTGAAGCAGCGGGAATCACCTCAAAAGAAGATGTCAGGGCGGTCTTCTCTAGTAACTTCTACTTTGGCTGCGAGGCGGACGACCGGGCAACGATGTGGGCCTTCGATCCCCGCATGGGCGTCCGGCTGCGGCCGGTCTTCAGCTCCGACTTCACCCATTTTGACGTGCCTGATTTCAGGGAGGTGATTCCTGAAGCGTTTGAGATGGTGGAGAAGGGGTTCGTGACGGAGCAGGATTTCCGTGAGTTCACGTTCACCAACGCTGCGCGCCTGCACACGCGCAACAACCCAGACTTCTTCAAGGGCACCGTCGTCGAGCAAGCGGCGGCCAATGAGCTTGGGCTGAAGACGCCGTTGCCCTGACCGTCACCCTTCGTATCGGTCTAATCCCGTTCTGCTTTTCTGCTGTCCAGTATCGGACTGTACTTCGTTGATGCGCCTGTGCGCCGGTCTGTATTGGCGCGACCGGCGAGAAAGTTATCCTCCGTCGGCAGGTGCAGATAGACGTTTTTCGCCGGGTCGCGAAACACGTTCATCGGATCCCTGCCGCTTTCTATGATCCCGACCTGTTCCTCCAACATATGACGGTACAGGATGATCCCCTTGTCTGAGCGGCTCAGCGCTTCCGTAGAGCGGTCGGCGATCGCTCCCTGAGTCATCCATGCGGCGATGTCCTGGCCGCTGTTGTTGTCCAGGAACTGCCATTGCGGTTGCCCGTTATCAGCCAGTTGCGGCACCGGCACGTCATAGAAGGGGATCTCCTCGGCTTGCTGTTTTCGTTCGCTGCCGGACTTGCGATAGCAGCGATACCACCAATGGGCCGTGTGCGTGTCGTCGATCGGCACGCGGATTTGAAATCCCGCGCCGTTTTTCTTTTCGACCACTCCCTGTCTCAACATATTGGGGAAGACCACCGGGTGCCCGACTTTCCAGTCGTCGTCCTCTTCGGTCTCGCCTTCGATAATGCGCCGCTTGACGATGCCGTACTCGAATCGATCGAAGCCGATCTTCGCGTGCTTCTGGCGCATGCGCTGGAGATGCTCGTTGCCCATCTGCTGCACGACGTAATTGTAAAAATTCTGATGCAGCCATTCCACGTGCACCGGGTCCAGTGAATTTTCCATGATCTGGAGCCAGTTGCAGGGAACGACTGCATAGCCGACGTCGCGCACAACATCTTCCATCACGTACAGATCCCAGCGCGGCAGCAGCGGCTCGGGCAGGGGACCGAGGTACGCGAGCAGGAGACCGCCCAGCTCCCGGATAGGGTAGGACTGAATTTTTACTTTCTGCTTGAAGCGGCCTTCGGGGTCCTCGGTATCGTCGTAAGGCTGCTCGGTGCAGCGCCCTTGTTTGTCAAACCGCCAACCGTGATACGCGCATCTTATCCCGTCCTCGTCCGGGATGCCGTACATCATGGACATCTTGCGATGCGGGCAGCGCGGTTCGACAAGCCCATAGCCGCCGGAGCGATCCTTGTAGAGCACCAGATCTTCTCCGAGGATTTTTACTTGGAACGTGTTTCGCTCCTTCATCTGCGAGACCGCCGCTACAGGATGCCAATAACGGCGAAACAGCTCCCCCATAGGCGTTCCGGGTCCCACTCGAGTCATCTGTTCGTTTTGTTTCTCGGTCAGCATGGCTTCCTCGCTTTGTGTGGTGGAATTAAAGTGTACAAATTAAATGAGCGCCTTCCCGATGTCATACCCGCGAAAGCGGGTATCCAGAAGTATTTTCATTTTCTGGATTCCGGGTCGCGCTAGCTTCAGCCTGAGGCTGATCCGCCTTTGGCGGAATCGCCGCCAGCTTGCCCGGAATGACCGCCGATATGTTCAACGGACGTAAATTCCAGAACACCAGCTGCATGATAAATATCGAGCCAATCTTAGATCAGGAGGCGTGCCCACAACAAGGGCGCCGGAGAGTTCGGCAGATCTGGACAATTCCTCCGAGCTTGGATAGTCATCGAAAACACAAGGGTGCCAGGCACGGCGGTCCCGCGATAGGAGGAAATAGATGGCAGCAAGCGAACGAGTTTTAGGTGTCGGCGTAATCGGCCTCGGCGGGGCGTCCCTCGCCATGATCCCAAAGTTTGTTCAGAATCCCAACTTTCGCATTGCCGCGGCGGCGGATATCGATGCCGAGATCATGCAACGGTTCCGCAAGGACTTTCCGGATGCGGAGTCCTATGACGATGCTGCCAGGCTGTGCGCGAGCCGTAACGTCGAGCTGGTCTACAT
>DASPXM010000126.1:0-12056 GCA_035637295.1 Verrucomicrobiia bacterium | reverse complement strand
AGGACGCGCACGTAGCCAGACTTGTGCCAGCGTCGGTACGGCTCGCGGCCAAAGTATGTGGCGAGCAGCGGCGACCAGCAATACACTTCGCCGCGCTCGATGGCCAATTCGATATCGGAGGCGCCGGGGTAGCCGCTGACGATCTGAGTCTTGATGCCGAGCGTTTCTTCGAGCAGGCGTGGAATATAGTGGCCGGTGGAACCGGTGCCGGTGCTGCCGCACTTGGCCGGTTCTTTGGAGTTGCGCAGATCTTCGACATTCTTGAACGGCGCGTCGGCGCGCATGTAGTAGACGACGTCGTTTTTTTCCGGCGAGCCGATCCAGTTAAATTTTCCCCAATCGAATTTCACTTCGGATCTGCCCACCAGTTGGTCGAAATAGAGCGCGGGGTTGACGGCCCCGAGAGTCAAGGCGTCCGCCTTGGCGACACCATACACATAGTTGGCGCCGATAATGTTGCCGGCGCCCGGCATATTTTGCACCACGATCGATGGATTGCCCGGGATATATTTGACGATATGGCGCGCCGTGAGACGGGCCCAGAGATCGTAGCCGCCGCCGACGGTGGAAGAGACAACCATGGTGATGGTTTTGCCTTGGTAGAAATTCGCCTGCGCGAATACCCGTTCAAGGTTCAAGGGGTTCAAGTGTTCAACGGTCAAAACAAAGAGGAATCCGAGAACCTTGAACCCTTGAACTTTTGAACTCTTGAACTGAGTTTTCATCGGTTAGTTCCCCAGCACCCACTTCATCCGCTCGATCACTTCTTTAGGTTGGGTTATGACTTCCTGCGAAAGCTGCTCCATCTCTTCGCCGGTTAGCGGATTGATATCCCAACGTTGTTTTTTCGTTTCCGCGACGAGCTCCGGGTCTTTCAAAGTTTTGAGATAGGCTTCACGCAGCAGCTTTAGCCGGTCGGGCGGGATGCCCGGCGTAACCGCGATGGGACGGCCGAGCGTGGCCGCGACCAAGATCACCCGCGTGAGGCGCTTGCCGGCTTCGGAAGTCTTATATTGATCCATCAGCTCGTAAATCGTCGGCACGTCGCCTAAACGAGCATCGCGCTTGCGGTTGGTTTGTAGCAGCACGCGGACGAACCCTTTTTTGTGCCAGGAAATATAGGGCTCGCGGCCGAAGTAAGTCGCCACCAAAGGCGACCAGCAATGGACCTCGCCGCGTTCGACGGCCAAATCGATTTCCGCGCCGCCGGGGTAACCACTGACGATGGTGTGTTTGGTGCCCAACACTTCATCGAGGAGACGCGGTATGTAAAAACCGGTCGTGCCGGTTCCCGAGCTTCCGCAGCGGGGCGGTTCCTTGGCCTTGCGGATATCGTCGACGGTGCGATAGGGCGAATCGGCGCGCATGTAGTGAATGATGTCGTTCTGTTCCGGCGAGCCGATCCAGCCGATTTTAGCGAAATCGAATTTGACTTCTGTCCGGCCGACCAGTTGATCGAAATAGATCGCCGGGAGGATGGCACCGAGGGTAAGACCGTCGGGCTTGGCGACGTTATAAAGATAATTCGTCGCCACGATGGAAGCGGCGCCGGGCATATTTTGCACCAGGATCGTCGGATTGCCGGGTAGATACTTGCCGTAGTAGCGCGCCAAGACGCGCGCCCATAGGTCGTAACCGCCGCCGGTGGACGAGCCGACGACGATTCTAATTGTTTTGCCTTGGTAGAAATTCGCTTGCGCGAATACTGGTTCAAGGTTCAAAGGGTTCAAAAGTTCAAAGACGGAAACAACCAGGAGTCCGAGAACCTTGAACGCTTGAACCCTTGAACTTTTGAACGCCCTTACCATGTATTATCTTGGTCTGCGGCGGTACGCCGTTACATGCCGATCAGCTTTTTGACTCTCTCCACGATGTCCGGCGGCGCGCTCATGACTTCTTTGGCGAGCGCATCGAGCTCTTCGCCGCTGGCCGGGTCGATGTCGAGGCGGCGTCTTTCCGCTTCAGCGAGAAGGGCGGGGTCGTTGATCGTTTTGCTGAACGCCTCGCGGATTATTTTTACCCGGTCGGCGGGCACGCCCGGCGGTAAAACAATCGGACGCCCGAACTCGTCGGCTGCTACGACAACTTTCACTAGACGCCGGACATTCTCCGCGGTTTTGTACTTGTCCATCAACTCGTTAAACAGCGGTACATCTTTGAGGCGTGCGTCGCGCTTACTCCCGGTCTGATAAAGTACGCGGACAAAATTCTTTTTGCGCCAGGTAATAAACGGCTCACGGGCGAAGTAGGCGTTGATCGTAAAGGCCCGGCACTGAACTTCGCCGCGCTCGACGGCGAGGTCGATATCCGACCCGGCAACATAACCTGAGACAACTTCGAACTTGGCGCCAATCGCATCTTCCAAGAGTTTCGGCATGTAATAGGCGGATGATGTTACGCCCGTTGCACCGCACTTCGGCGGAATCGATGCGGTGCGGACGTCTTCGATGGTTTTGTATGGCGTGTCGGCCCGCATATACATGAGACTGTTCGAGCTTACCGTGCTGCCAACCCAGATAAATTTGGTCCAATCGAATTTGGCTTCCGGACGTTTAGCCAATTGCTCGAAATAGAGCGCGGGATAAATCGCGCCGAGGGTTAGACCGTCAGGTTTGGCAAGGTTATAAACTTGGTTGGTGCCGATCAGTCCGGCGGCGCCGGCGACGTTTTGAATGATGATGTTTGGATTGCCGGGAATATGCTTCGTCATGAACTCCGCCACCAGACGCGGGTAGAGATCGTAGACGTCGCCCGGCTTGGCGGCCGCTATGATCGTGATCGTCTTGCCTTGATAAAAAGGCGTCTGCGCTTGCAGGTGAGAGTGTTGGGATGAGACGAATAGAACGAATAAGACAAATAGCAGTTTGACGATCATATTTTCTCCTATAGCCTTGAAAAAAGCATTCAGGAAGTCGCGCACGTATCAGTCGCCCAAAAGCTTGCGCATGCGCGCGACCACATCGGCCGGCGTCGCCATGACCTCTTTGGCCAGAGAGTCCATCTCGTCCCACTTGGTCGGATCGATCTCGAGCCTGCGCCGTTCTGCCTCCGCCAGTAAAGTGGCGTCCGTGATTGTCTTATCAAATGAGTCCCGCAATATCTTTACGCGATCCGCGGGCACGCCCGGAGGGGCGACAATGGGACGGCCGAAGTCACCGGAAGCGAGAATCACCTTTGCCAGGCTTCTGCCGGCTTGGGTGGCTTTGTATTTATCCATGAATTCGTAAATGGTCGGGGTGTCTTTGAGCCGGGGATCGCGCTTAGTCCCGGTCTGAACCAATACATTGGTGAAATTTCTTTTACGCCACGAGATGAAAGGCTCGCGTGCGAAATAAGCCGTGATCGTGAACGCCCGGCATTGGAGCTCGCCGCGCTCCACGGCGAGATCGATATCTTGGCCCGAGACGTAGCCCGACACGATATCGAATTTCGCGCCGAGAACTTCTTCCAGCAGCTTCGGCATGTGATAGCCGGTGGAAGCGACGCCGGTGGCGCCACATTTCGGCGCGGTACTCGCCTTGCGCACATCGTCGAGGGTTTTGTAGGGCGTGTCGGCGCGCATATAGAGGAGGTAATTGGAAGTAACGGTGCTGCCGATCCAATTCCATTTGGCCCAGTCGTATTTCACCTCGGGCTTTTTGATCAACTGATCGAAATAGAGCGCGGGATAGATGGCGGCCAGAGTGAGGCCGTCGGGTTTTGCGATATTGTAAACTTGATTGGCCGCGATCAACGACGCGGCTCCGGGCACGTTTTGTACGATCATGTTGGGATTGCCGGGAATATTTTTCGGCCAAAATTCCGCCAGCAGGCGCGGATAGAGATCGTAGACATCACCGGCCTTGGTGCCGACCGCGATTGTGATGGTTTTGCCTTGATAAAAGGGGGTTTGCGCGAGCAGAGAAGAACTCCACCCCAGCGTGAGCACTAAGACGAGAAGCGCAACCATAAAAAATTTCTCCTTTCGCCGAAAAATGCGGCGCGAGCATATCCTCCGAGGCTGCCTCAATACAATCCTAACCGATATGCCGTTATCCTTGTTTTTTCATTTTGTCCAGGGCATCGGCCGTTGCCGCTATCCGTTCTTTGGCATGGACTCCTAACGCCGCTTCGCTTAGCCGATTGCTAAAATGCTCCCTAGACTAATTGCCCAGAATCTTTTTTACGCGGGCCAGCACTTCGGGCGGCTGCTGCAAGATCTGCGTGGCGAGCCTTTCGAGATTTTCGCCGGACTCGGGATCGACGTCCATCTTCTGCTTTTGTGTTTCTGCGAGCAGCTCGGGATCTTTCATCGACTGATCGAAAGCATGGCGCAGCGTCTTGAGATGTTCCGCGTTTGTGCCTGGGCCGGCGATGATCGGCCGTCCGAAGGACTCCGCGGCCAGGATTACTTGGGCGACACGACGGCTGTTCTCCGGCACCTTTTCTTTGTCGAAAATCTCGGCGAGAGTCGGCGTGTCGGGAAGTCTTTCGTCACGCTTCTTGCCGGTAAAGAGCAACACGCGAACAAAGTTTTTCTTCTGCCAGCTCAGAAAGGGCTCGCGACCGAAAAAAGGTGAGGCGGTCATGCCGCGGCACACGACTTCGCCCTTTTCAACGGCAATATCGATTTCAGCGCCGCCCGGGTAGCCCAAGACCGTAGTGATCTTTAGCGGTGGTAAGGTGTCTTCCAGCATGCGCGCCAAGATGAAATCGGTGCTGACGGTACCGGTGGAGCCGCACTTGGCCGGCTCTTTGGAGTTTTTTACGTCGGCGATAGTCTTGAATGGAGTATCGCTGCGGATGTAAAAGATCATCGGTTCTGAAACAGGGGAACCTATCCAGGCAAACCTTCGGATGTCGAATTTAATTTCAGCCCGGCCGATCAGCTGATCGAGATAGATGCCACTGCTGGGAAAACCGATTGTCAATCCATCGGGCTTGGCTACGCTGTAAATATAGTTGGCCGCGACCACCGAACCGGCGCCCGGCATGTTCTGGACGATGAAGTTGGGATTGCCCGGAATATATTTGGGCATGTAGCGGGAAAGTAGCCGAGCCCAACGGTCGTAGAATCCGCCGGTAGTAAAACCGACCACCACTTTGACAGTTTTGCCTTGATAATAGGGTGTCTGGGCAAAAAGGGTGGAGCTTGAGCAAATTACGAGGCACATCGCGAGAATCAAATTTACCATGCGATTTCCTGTCTTCCCTTCCTCTTTAGACGACGCAGCCTTGGGTGTCATGTAACTTTGATTATTCGAGAATTTTCTTTACCTGCTCCATGACTTCGCGCGGCTGATTCATGAGTTCTTTCATTAGATTTTGGAGCTCTTCGCCGGGGGTGTGCTCCATGTCCATCTGTCCCTTTTTTGCTTCCTCGATGAGCCCCGGGTCATGCATCGCCTTCGCATACGCGTCACGCAAGATTTTCACGCGACCCGGCGGGATTCCCGGTCCGACGACCATAGGCCGGCCAAACTCGCCGCCAGCTAACACGATACGCGTTACGCCTCGCATCACTTCCGGAGTTTTGTATTGGTCCATCAGTTCAAAGAGCGTCGGCGTATCCGGCAGCCTTGGGTCTCGCTTTGGCCCGCCCTGGAGAATATGCCGGTCGAAGCCCTTCTTGTGCCAGCTATCGAACGGTTCGCGGCCGAAATGGGGCGGGATATCCATACCCCGGCAGACGATTTCGCCGCGTTCGACGGCGACATCGATTTCGCTGCCACCCTGATACCCTGTGACTGTGTTGATCTTCGCCTTGAAAGCCTCATCCATGAGCTTAGCAACGAGGTAGCCCGTGCTCGCTGTACCCGTAGATCCGCACTTTGGCGGTTCGGGAGCTTTGATGATATCGGCGACGGTTTTGATCGGTGAATCGGCACGGAAATAGAGCATCGTTGGGGCCTTTTCCTGGGTGCCGATCCAGTCAAATTTTCGTATGTCGAACTTTACTTCTTGACGGCCAGCGATTTGATCCAGGAACAAACTGTTGATCGGTACCAGCACCGTTAGGCCGTCACTCTTGGCGAGGTTGTAAACGTAGTTAGCCGCGATCACTGAGCTGGCGCCGGGCATGTTTTGGACCACGAAGTTGGGGTTGCCGGGAATATACTTCGGCATGTAGCGGGAAAGCAGCCTTGCCCAGCGATCGTAAAATCCGCCAGGTGTGAAGCCGACGATCACACGGACGGTCTTGTCTCTATAGAAAGTATTGCTTTGCGCCCTAACGTTCGGGATGAAACCAAGAATGATCAAATTGAAGGTGAGCGCAAAAAGTATGAGACGAAAACTGGTTATCGTCATAGCCGTCATACACGACCTCCTTACGTATCGATACCCATTGGAAACCGATCGCCGCCGCTTGCATTTGGCAGCGAGGCAGGCGCGGTCCTGATTCCGCCCCCGTGCGAGAAAATGCTTGGTGAGTCGAATGCGAGCCGGTTACGCGCCGATACCGAGCCAAGTGATGATCAATCCCTCGGGGAACGGCAGGGTGAGAAGCTTGACGAATAGGCCCCAAAAGAAAAGCCACGCGATGACGGTCAATGCGATCGATAAAACCCAGGACTCGTTACCTTGAAACTTTAGGTAGGTGAACATCATCAAGGCGATTGCGATGGGGAAGCCCAATAGCCAAATGCCGAAAAAGAAACCGACGAGCCAAGAAAACATGATAATGGTTCTTTTCCGAGCCGTGACTGGATCGGTCACCTGGCTGAACTGATAATCCATCGGAGTCGCGTCGGAGGATTGCTTTGCTTTAATGCCCTTCAAGTCCAAGATCACTTGGACGATGGCAAGAATCAGCATCGGGATGCCGATCGCCCAAGGATAAAGACGAGCCTGCATGCGCCAATCTTGAGCCATGTAAACGAACACGCAGAAAAATATCAAGGCGCAAAAACTAAAAAGCGCCGGCGGTGTGATCTTCAAAGGAAACTCCTTCCTAATCTATCCAATGCCGCATCTTTATTCCTTACTATGCGAGCAGCGCAATCTAGCAAGGTTTTCTTTGGACGTCCATCCCTGAGCGAGCGCCAAAAAGACGACACGAGAGCTAGCAATTACGCGCTTTGCTGAATGATTTTTGCTTCTCGCTTAGCACAGGGACTGTTAGGAGGTCAATCTCGTTTACTCTTTCGTTGCCGGCGCCAGGTGTGATAAATGGAACCAATCCGGGTTTGAAATTGTGATGACCAATTAGTCGTTTGCCTTGCGAACGAAAGGACTTGCTCGACTATGGAGTTTCGCCTCACCCCAGAAGAAGAACGCCTGCGCCAAGTCGTCGAAGAATTTGTCCGCGATGAGCTGATTCCACTTGAGCCGGACTTTGCTAATGGTCCCGATATCTTCGAAGGGAGCCGTTGGAAGAGCCGGGTCAAAAAGAGCCAGGATACGGAAATCAGGCGTTATATCGCGATCATGGAAGCGCTCGAAAAAAAGGCCGAGGAAAAGGGGCTTTGGTATCTCGATGTGCCGAAAGCTTACGGCGGGCTCGAAGTAAGCAATGTCGCGATGATCGCGGTTACCCAAGAGCTGGAGAAGAGCAGCGTCCCTTTCGAGTTGGGCAACCATGTTTCGAACATCCTTTATAACTGCAAAGGAGAGCAGATCGACAAGTATCTGATGCCCTGCATTCGTGGCGAGAAAACCTCCGCCTTCGGTTTGAGTGAGCCGGCCTCCGGCGCGGATCCTTCTATGCTGCAGACGACGGCAACTCCGGACGGTGATGATTTTATTATCAACGGCACGAAGATGTTCCCCACGTTTGCCGATGTCGCCGACTTCGTGCAGCTCTTCGCACGCTTGCCGGGAACCAAAGGCCGCGAAGGAGTCACCTGTTTTCTCATCGACACTGGGACATCGGGCTATCAAGTCGCGCGCAGCATTGCGACCATTGCGGGAACCGAGCCGTGCGAATTGGTTTTTGAAAATTGCCGCGTCCACAAATCTCAGGTGCTGGGCGAAATCGGCAACGGCTGGGCGCTCAATCAAGCATGGCTCGGCGCCAGACGATTCCAAGTCGGCATTCGCGCCCACGGCAAGGCGGAGCGCGTGTTACATGTAGTTCGCGATTTGGTAAGGCATGAGCCAAAAGATGCCGAACAATTTGCCGGGAGAGTCGGCTATTTCCTCGGCGAGATCGAAGCGCTGCGGACGCTGACCTACCTCGGCGCTTGGAAAGCCGATCAAAAGATGGACGTGCGCTCCGAGGCGGCTAATGTGAAATTGTTTGCCACGGAGCTGTTACACCGAGTAACGGATTTTGCTTTGGAGGTTGGCGGACAGTCCGCGCTACGCAAGAACCACGCGCTCGCCCGGACGTTCCGCCACGCGCGGGCAACGAGAATTGTCGAAGGCCCGTCTGAGATCCAGAGGCACATCATTCAGCGCGAGCTGTTTCGCGACGGGGCAGCTATCTTGGAACTGCAGTAACGGCAGGCGTTCCCTTGAACGATTGAACCAGACTCTTTCGTTCAAATCGTTCAAGTCGTTCAAAACGATTCTAAAAAGGCACCGACTGATGGAAGTGAAGTAGAAAATGGACCTAAAACTCACTGAAGAAGAAAAGTTGATTAGAGACACGGCGGCGCAATTTGTCGACAAGGAACTGATCCCGCGCGAAGGCGCCTATCTCAAGCAGCCCGCGCCGTTCCTTCCGCCAGGCGCTCCGGCGCTGCGCCAACTTGATTCGGCTACAACAAGCGAGCTGACCGAGCGGGCGCGTCAGGCCGGCCTGTGGAGTTTGGAGTTACCGGAAAATTTTGGCGGCTCGGCCATCAGTTCGGTCGCTCGGGTATTGATTCACCGTGAGTTTGGCCGCTCCGTATTACCTTTTCGAGCCGTGTCGATTCCTCAGTTCTTGTTCGAAACCAAATATGGCGAACATCTCGCCGATGGTACGATCTCGCTGGCACTGGCTTTCGCAGAATCACATAGGACCGGCGAGCTCAGCCGTTTGCAGACTCTTTACCGGGAAGAGCCAGATGGTTGTATCCTACGCGATTCGTCGATTTTTATTTCCAATCCGCGGGCCGATTTATACTTATTCCCTGCCCGGGAGCAGGGCACCCAGCGACTAGGATTGTTTGTTATCGAGCGCGACATGCCGGGAGTTACCATCGGCGATGAGGTCGATCTCACCACCGACGGGACGGTGGCGCGGCTGATGCTGGAGCACTGCAAGATTCCCAATGAACAACTGCTCGGATATGAATACGAAGCGGGAGCGATAGTCGCGGCCGAGCAATTGAACATCGCTGCGCGCTCGTTGGGCATCGGCATGCGCTGCCTAGCGGATAGCATCGAACATGCGCGCAACCGGGTTACCTTTGGCCGGCCGCTGGCCCAGCGCCAGGCGATACAATGGATGCTGGCGGATCTTTCCATTGATATACGCACGTCGACTTGGCTGACTCTCGAAGCCGCCTGGCGCGAGGATCAGGAATTGACCCACTTCGAGGAGGCGGCGCTGGCCAAGAAACGCGCCGCAAAGATGGCCTTTCAAGCGGCCGACGTCGCGATTCAAATTCACGGCGGCTACGGGGTTTGCAAAGAATTTCCCTTCGAAGGATTTTACCGCGACGCGCGCCTGATGCGCCTATTGTATGGACGAGAAGAGGAGATCGATCGAACGGCGGGGCACAAATACTTAAGCACTTGACGACTGCGAAAAGAGGCGGAGGATTCTAACTCAGCACTCAGTCCTCAGCACTGAGCAGTGAAGCGAGCGAGAGGAGCGACGATGCGACGCACGAAAGTTTGTTTTGTCGGTTACGGCTCGACGGAGTATTCGCGCAAATCCGAGGCGTCGGCGCTGTCATATTATGCTGACGCGATTCGCGACGCGCTGCGGCAAACGGGAATCAATAAAAAGGCGATTCGAGGATTCTCGATTACCACACAAGCGAGCCCCGATTATTCGCCGCACGTGGCGGAGCAATTGGGATTGGAGGTCGACTGGGTATTGAACGGCGACTACGGCGGTGCCGGCGGTGTCATGAGTGTCAGACGAGCGGCGGACGCCATCGAATGCGGACACATCGACTTGGCGGTTCTCGTCGGCGGGAACTCCTTCGATAGAAGCACCCCGACTCAGAGGCAGCTGGAATATCAGCGCGGCAACTTCGTCGATGTATTCGGCTACGGCGGGCCGAATTCGCTGATGGCGCTGATTCAACGGCTGCATATGGAACAGTACGGCACAACGCTGGAGCAGATCGGCAAGATCGCCATCGCGCAGCGCGAAAACGCTCTCAACAACCCACAAGCGTTGTTCCGTGAGCCGATGAGCATGCAGGACTATCTCAACTCGCGAATGATTTCCGACCCGATTCGGCTCTTCGATTGCGTGATGCCTTGCTCCGGCGCGGAATGCGTGATGTTGGCATCAGAGGAAAAAGCGAAACAAATCACCGACAAGCTCGTTTACCTCGTCACTGACGCCGAGATTTCCCACTATCAAGTCGCGAACATGCTGCCGGATAAGACGACCTTCGGCCAGAAGGTCGTCGGCGAAAGAATTTTCTCTGAGGTCAAACGCGAGGATATCGACCTGTTTGAAATCTACGACGACTATCCGATTGCGGTGATGATTCAAATCGAAGATCTCGGTTACTGCAAAAAGGGTGACGGCGGCAAATTCGTCAACGCGCATGATTTAACCTATAGGGGCGATTTTCCGGTAAACACCGGCGGCGGCGAGTTGTCCGTCGGGCAGGCCGGGCTCGCCGGGGGATATCTTCACCTCGTCGAAGCGCTGCGCCAATTGAGAGGCGAAGCGGAAGGCCATCAGGTAAAAAAAGCCGAACGCGCACTGGTCACCGGTATCGGCTGGCTCAATTACGGGCGCAACCTCGGCACGACTGCGGCGCTGGTTATGGAAAGGAGAAAATAATGGCTGAAGCAAGAATGCCGCAAAAAAGTTTGCCCAAAGTAAATAAAGTCGATGAGCCTTTCTGGACGGGCGCGGCCGATGGCAAATTTTTGCTGCAGAAGTGCAAAAGCTGTGGCAAGGTACAATTCTTTCCGCGCGTCGCCTGCGTCGATTGTTTCGGCGACCTGGACTGGATCGAAGCGAAAGGCACCGGCAAGATTCACACCTTCACGCTCGTCCGCGTCCCGCGCAATCCGGCGTTCAAAGACGAGACGCCGATTTACTACATCAATGTAATCCTCGATGAAGGCGTGATCGTCGAGAGCAAATTGGTGGGAAATACGAAAGAGAAAGTGAAAATGGGCGACCGCGTCAAGGTCGTGTTCCAGGAGACGCATGATCCGCAGATTAAGCTGCCGTGCTTTGAGTTGGCGGGGTGAGAGGAATGGAGTGATGGAGTAGTGGGGTAAGCCACTACTCCTGCATTCCAACACGCCAACACTCCATCACTCCAACTCTTCAGTTCTCCGATCTCTCAAAATTATACGGAGCCCATGAACAAAAAGATCGTCGTCTCTTTCCTAGTTACCTTAAGTCTGTTTTGTATCCACCTCGCCGCCGCGCAGCAGCCGAAGAAAGTCCCTCGGATCGGGTATCTATCGAATACCGATCCAGCTAGCGAGTCCGCCCGTGCCGAGATAATTCGGCTGGCTCTGCGCGACGTTGGCTACATAGAAGGACAGAACATTGTCATCGAGTACCGATATGCGGAGGGGAAGCGCGATCGGCTCCCTGACCTTGCTGCCGAGCTGGTGCGTCTCAAGGTTGATATCATCCTGGTAGCAGGAGGGACCAGACAGACCCGGGCGGCCAAGAATGCGACCAAGACGATTCCCATCGTTATGACTGGCCTCGGGGCCGATCCTGTCGAGGCAGGCCTAATTGAAAGTCTTGCCCGTCCCGGCGGCAACGTCACTGGCATTACAAACCTTGGCAGGGAACTAGGCGGGAAGCGGCTGGAGCTGTTCAAAGAAGCCGTTGCCAAACTTGCCCGTGTCGCAGTTCTCTACGAATCGGCCAATCCGCAGAGTGTAGTCGAGGTGAAAGAAGTTCTCCCGGTCGCAGCGCGTGCGCTGCGATTGACTCTTCAGCCTTGGGCGGCACGAGCGGCGGACGATTTCGAGAGGGTATTCGC
>DASPXM010000125.1:0-4531 GCA_035637295.1 Verrucomicrobiia bacterium | reverse complement strand
AAGTCACCGCGGCGGCAGTTTTTTTGGACCCACCAGTATTTTGAATAGCTCGATCACTTCCGGGTCGCGTGGAATTTCTCTGATGGCCTTCTCGTGATTCTCCGGCAGCAGCGGCGTCGGATCGTCGGCCGTAAGCTTCCTGTACTCGCGAGCGAACTCGGGGTCTTTATAGGTTTTGCGGAAAGCATCCTGAAGTATTTCGACCCTGTCTTTGGGAGTCCCAGGCGGCAGCACAAATGGAGTTCCACTGATTCTAAACGCTCGCTGCAAGGCGATAACCTTGCGCTCTCGGTCCGATTTGGCAAAGGTCTCGATCTCGGGAAGTTTGGCGAAGAAGGGATGCGGGTGCTTGTCGCCTTTGGGAGTTTCCATGATCGCATGAATATCAGCCAGACCTTTTTCGAACCAATCCCGGTTGCGTTGCAAGATCGTGTCAGGTCCGGTAGCGCGAGCGTCGATCTCGCCGCGCATCAGCGCCGGATCGAGCTCGGCGCCGCCGAAGGCGGCGATAAATAGTGGATCCTTAAGTCCCAGTATATAGGCGAAGAGACGCCCTTCGTTGTAAGTGGAAAATCCGAGCGACTGGGCGCCGATCTTAATACCGCTGGCGGCTCGCAGTTTTTCAATGGTGTTGAAACCGGCTTCTTTGCGGCTGACAAACACCGCATGATAGGTACTGTAGGGTGAGCCCAGGTAGTGGAACTTGTCAATGTCGTATAAAACCCCCGACTCGCCGAGCACGGCGAGGGAAACCACGGCGGAGCTAAAGTTCCCGATGGTCAACCCGTCGGGACGTGAATTTCTGAAAATGTGATTTGCCGCCTTTCGACTGCCACCGCCAGGCATATACTCGCTCACAATGGTCGGGTTGCCGGGGATATATTTCTGCAGGAATGGAAACAGCGCTCTTACCCTTAGATCTCCTGTGCCGCCGGGATCGCGCCCCTGAATGATGGTGATGGTCTTTCCTTGAAAGAACGAAGTTTGCGCAGCGGCGGATGCCGGCAAGAGCACGACCGCGGCTGCGACCAGCAGCGTCGCTGCGAGTGACGACATTGGCAAACGATCTGTCTCCATAGTGCCCCCTCTTTCTTGCCGATTAGATCAGGGCGACCAGCCGGTCGCCCCTACATTCCTCGCCGCCCGGCGCGCTATCGTGGCGGCAAGGGATCTCCACCGACAAGCTTTTTGAATAGCTCGATCACTTCGCGGTCACGGGGGATTTCCCTAATCGCTTTGCTCTGCTCTTCCGCCATTAGCGGCGTTGCATCGGCGCCCGTCAGTTTCTTGAAATCGCTGAGGAACGCGGGATCGCGAAAGGTTGTGCGCAAGGCTTCCGTCACGGTCTCAACGCGCTCTTTCGGAGTGCCCGGTGGAAAAAGGTAAGGTGTGCCAACCGATCTGAATGCCCGGTGCATCAGCAAAAGTCTTTGTTCCCTGACGGATTTCGTAAAGCTCTCCAACGCCGGCAGCCGAGCAAAGCGAGGATGCTTTTTGACGCCGGGAGTCTCGAGGATGGCGTGAAAATCTACTGCGCCCTTGTCCATCCACTCCGGCGTGCGCTCGATGGATTCGCTCACTTGCGATCTGCCGTCCGCCTCTCCCTGCGTCAGGGCGACAACCATCTCCGGATCGCCGAAACCTGTGACAAACTTGGGCTCCTTCAAACCGAGCATGTAAGCAAAAAGACGGCCGGTAAGATAAATTTCGTGGCCGACGGCGTGAGCCACGATTCTCAAACCCGAATGTGCGCGGAGCTTCTCTAAGGAGTTCAGCCCGAGCCGGCTCATTGTGATGAAAATATAATGCGTGCCAGTGTTGGGCGTGCCAAGGTAGTTAAACTTGTCGATGTCATACTCGACGCCGGTTTCACCCAGGACGGAACTTACAATCATTCCACTGCCGATGTTAGCGAGGATTAAGCCATCGGGACGCGCCCGATGAAACATGTAATTCGCCGCCTTTCGACCGCCAGCACCCGGCATGAACTCCATCACGATCGTGGGATTGCCGGGAATATGCTTGGTCAGGTAAGGAATGACCGCTCTGACTCTTCTCTCGCCCGCGCCGCCGGGCGTGCTGCCGCGGATTAGTGTGATGGTCTTGCCTTGATAAAAAGGGGCTTGCGGAAATGCCAAGGTTGGAGCGAACTGAAAGATGAGCAGCGTGCTGAGGGCCGCGGGCCAGAGCGGCCGTCTTCGATCCTTCATGCTTTCCTCCTGCTACCTGGGGAAATATACTCTCTATTTTTCAGCGAGACGCCGCGCAATGGGTTTATGAGCGGGAGCCCGGCGCGCCGTGCCCTACTATTCAGCTCGCGTCGCTGAATCAGCTTCCCAATACTTTCTTCAGCCGATCGATAACATCAGGCGGTTGAGCGGTGACTTCTTTGGCTAACTTGTCGAGCTCCTCGCCACCCACTGGATCGAACTCGTAGTTTCTCTTCTTGACCTCGGCACGGAACTGCTCGTCGTTCATTGTTTTCGCAAACGCGTCGCGGAGAATTTTCAGCCGGTCGGCCGGCATACCAGGCGGTCCAAACATCGGCCGTCCCATGTCGTCCGCGCCGAGCAGCACGGTTGCCAAGCGCCGGCCCGCATCCGGCGTTTTGTATTTGTCCATGATTTCAAAAATCGTCGGGGTTTGCGGTAGCCGGGCGTCTCTTTTGCTGCCACTCTGAAACATGTGGTGCACAAAGCCATTCTTGCGCCAGGTGTGATAGGGCTCGCGGCCGAAGAACGCTTCGATGGTGAATGCTCGGCAGTGGATTTCGCCGCGCTCGACGGCCAGGTCGATATCCGTCCCGCCCGGATAGCCGGTGACGATTGAGAATTTGGCGCCAACCGTTTCCTGCAAGAGCTTCGGAAAATAGGAATCGGGGCCGGTGACTCCAGTGGCGCCGCACTTTGGCGGTTCCTTGGCGGTGCGGACCTCTTCGATGGTTTTGTACGGGCTGTCGGCGCGCATATACATCTGGCTGGCGCCGCGAGCCGGCGAGCCGATCCACGTAAACTTCGCCCAATCGAACTGGATCTCCGAGCGGCCGATGAGTTGATTGAGGTAGAGCGATGGGATGACAGAACCGATCAGAGTGAGCCCATCCGGCTTGGCAACGGTGTACAGATGATTCACTGCGACCACGTGGCCCGCGCCGGGCATGTTTTGGACGATGAACGTGGGGTTACCGGGAATATATTTGCCCATGTAATCGACGATCAGGCGCGCCCAGAAGTCATAGAGATTTCCCGGTGGCGTGCCGACGATCACTTTGATGGTTTTGCCTTGGTAGAAGGGCGCCTGGGCGTGCGCGGTGAAACTCCACAGCGAGGAGCAAAGGATCAACAGTAAAATTTTCTGCATGTTGCGCCTCCTGCAGCCGGGGTATCCTGTCGATTACGTTCAGTCGAAGAACCTACTGGGGATCGAGCCGCGCCAAGCCTTATCGAAATCGCGAGGGGGCGTCAAGACGGCAATGAAGGCCCAGGATCAAGCATCCAACCCGCCGTGAGAATGCCGTCGCACGTTCAATCCAACGTATTGGACGAGCGCCGAGCGCTTCGAATTCAAAAGTCGGTCTTTACAGATTAGTTTTTAACTTCGTGCAGCAAAAAATGCCCGATGCTTCACGATAGAGACCCAGCGCGGCGTAGCCGCGACCAAAAGTGGAGAAAGCAGGATTCAGGCAGAGGCGCAGAGTACGCAGAGATTTTGATTTCAAACTCTCCCCTCCGCGTCCTCCGCGCCTCCGTGGTGAGTCTTCCGCGTGAAGTCAGCTGCACGTCATTTTTTTACTAACAAAGACTCTAGCCAGGGGCGAAACTCATTGATTTTGTCCTTGTGTTCTTCCAAGCCGGTGAAAAGATATTCGCGCTTGGGGTCGAGGATGTAATATGGATTTACGATGCCTTCCTTGGGTATGTCGATGCGGAAGGAGTTCTCGCGGGTGAGTTTTTGAAACTGTGTCTGGCCTTCGCGGCTGAGTATCCAATTGAGAAAGACTTTGGCCGCGTTCGTATGCGGCGACGAAGCGAGAAGAGCCCCCGGGTCAGTGCC
Organism: Verrucomicrobiia bacterium; assembly: GCA_035637295.1. GTDB lineage: Bacteria > Desulfobacterota > Binatia > UBA9968 > UBA9968 > DP-20. The sequence goes on along the minus strand of DASPXM010000125.1, from coordinate 478 downwards.
CGCGCCGACGGCGGCGATGCCTTCGAGATGGATCGGCACGACCGGCAACCCCTTGGCGGCCAGGTCGTCGCAATCCACACCGCCGATGGCGATGGCGAATTTCCCTCCGGCGATCCAATCGGCGATCTGCGGAAGATTACGCGAGATTGTCACGTCCATCTCGCCGTACAGGCGCTTGAGATATTCGGGTCCGAGATCTTTGCGGGAATAGACCGTGTACATCTGATTGCGCGCGCTGCCTACGCGCAAATCCTGCGAGACAATTTTTCCTTTCCACTTCGGCTGGAGAAGATCCCAGTAGCTCTTCAGTTCATTCGGCTTGACTAGATTGGTGTTGATGCAGCCGGCCGTGTACGGCACGGCGCGCCACATGGGAATAAATTTGTCTTCGTTATCGGCGAACCAAAGTTTGCCTTTAAACCACGCGGTCGTGTCGAGAACCTCGGGGAGAATGAGCGCCGGGCGAATCGGTTGCAGG
>DASPXM010000124.1:0-6639 GCA_035637295.1 Verrucomicrobiia bacterium | reverse complement strand
GTCAAAGTAGGCGTGATCGGCTTGGGCTATTGGGGTCCGAACCTGGTGCGGAATTTCAACGCATCTTCCGACAGCAAGGTCGTTGTCTGTTGCGATCTCCAGCCCGATCGTTGTCGAAGACTTGCAGTGCAGTACCCGAATTTCAAATACTCACAAAAGATCAGGGACGTGATCGACGATCCGGATGTGAACGCGATTGTGATCGCCACTCCGGTCAACACCCATCACGCGCTCGCCAAGGAAGCACTGCTTGCAAAAAAACATGTTCTCGTCACAAAACCGATTACGGACAACCTCGCGCAGGCACAGGAACTAGTCGACCTTGCCGACAAGATGAAAGTCGTTTTACAAGTGGATCACACCTTCATCTATCATCCCGCCGTTGAAAAATTAAAAGACATCGTCGCAAGAGGCGAGCTTGGCGAACTTTATTATTTCGACTCCGTTCGCATCAATCTTGGTCTTTTTCAGTCAGATGTTTCCGTCCTTTGGGACCTGGCCCCTCACGATATTTCTATCATGGAGTATCTCATCGAACGGCCGGTGGAATGGGTGCAAGCGATCGGCGCTTCTCACGCCGGTCATAAATCGGAAAGTATGGCTTATATCACGGTCCAGTTTGCCGACAACATCCTGGGACATTGCCACGTCAATTGGTTGGCCCCCATGAAAACTCGATTGGTCATGTTAGGCGGTTCCCGCCGGCTGGCTGTTTATGACGACAACCTTGTCACCGAAAAAATAAAAATTTACGATAAAGGAATCACCCGAACCACGATTGAAGGTCTTTACGATGCTCTCGTGCAGTATCGAAACGGCGACATGTACGCGCCGGCGATAGAAAATAGTGAAGCGTTAGGACGGGAGATCAAACATTTCAACCATTGCATTCAACATTCCAGCAAGCCGATCACCGACGGCAGGGCGGGCGTCCGAGTGGTCAGCATTCTGACAGCCGCTCAAGAAAGCATTCGAAGCAATGGTAAAAGGGTCCGCCCCCAAGGGTATCGTCAATGAGAATTTCGCGCCGCCCGTAAGAGGTTGGCAAGCATCATGAAACCGACCAAACGACGGGCCATCACAGTTTGATATTGTCGGAGCCCTTCATCCTGAAACTCTATGGGAGAGTTCTCGCCGCGCTCAGCTCCGTCCGGGCTCCCGCGTGTCGACGCACGGGGTATAACGATATGCATTCCGGCTTACAACGAGGAAACAACGATCGCACAAGTGGTCATCGACGCAGAACTGGCGCTCAAGCAGGCATCCGTTGCAGGGGAGATTCTTGTCATCGACGATGGTTCGGCGGATCACACATGGGAGATTCTTTGTAACATTCAAAAAACGGTGCCGATCCTGCAAATCCGCCGCCATAGCATGAACCGGGGAATCGCATTGACGTTCGCAGAACTGTACCGATGGGCGAGCAAAGAACTGGTATTTTTGAACTCCGCTGACGGTCAATGGAAAATGAGTGCCTTGCTAGAACTGCTGCCGATGGCTGGCCAGCATGACATCGTCGTGGCGCGGCGTCGGGTAAAGCACTATGGATACAGCCGCCACTTGGTGTCCTGGCTATTCAACGCGTTGCCGGTGATTTTGTTCGCAACACGCACCTATGACGCCGGCAGCGTCAAGTTAGTGCGGCGCGCAATTTATGATATTCCGATTATCAGCTCGGGCGTATTTGGTGAAGCGGAGCGAATCATTCGCGCTCGCCGTCGAGGATTTCGAATCGGGGCGAAGGAAGTTGAACATTTTCCCCGCCGCTCGGGCAAAGCATTGGGGGCTAGCCTGTCTCTGACAATGGAAGCCGTGGTAGACTTGTCGAGGTGTTGGGTCGATATCGTCATTCTTCGCCGGAAATAGTTTTCCCTACGGTTATGCGTTACGGAATTTTGAGCTAGACGTCGCTTATTGGCAGGCTGATGGCGCCGTCGCATTGCGGAAGCATCTCGGGGAATATTTTACCAACTTCGTTGGGCGCACATCGTCGCTAATCGGGGAACCCAAAAGAAGCCCGATGAGACCAAGACAGCGTATGAGAAAGAACCCGCGTAAGAGACAAGCTAAAGGTCGATCACGATTGCAAAAAATAGCGCCAGACGTCAAGTTGGGAGCAAACGTTCAGATCCAAGATTTTGTTAACCTCTACGGATGTGAAATCGGTGATAATACCAAGATCGGACCCTTCGTCGAAATTCAAAAAGGAGTTCGTGTCGGCCGAAACTGCAAGATCTCAAGCCACTCATTCATCTGCGAGGGGGTTGACATTGACGATGAAGTCTTCGTCGGACACCATGTCGTGTTCATCAACGACCGTTATCCGAAAGCGACGACGGAAGGCGGCCAATTGCAAACGGAGAGGAACTGGGTTGTTATCCCCACGTCGGTCGGAAAGACGGCTTCGATTGGCTCGGGGGCGGTGATTCTTTGTGGCGTAAAAATCGGCGAAGGCTCTATGATCGGCGCCGGGAGCGTAGTCACTAAAAACGTCAGCCCCTATGAAATAGTCGCAGGAAACCCTGCCCGTGTTCTTCGCAGATTGCCAAAAAAATGACTGACCGTGCGCCAAATGCAATTCACCTGGTGGATTTGACGCGCCAGTACGCGGCCATCAAAGGCGAAATTGACGCGGCGATTCAGCAGACATTGAATCGCGGGGCGTTCGCCTCGAATCAATCCGTGGCTGCGTTTGAGGAGGAATTCGCCCGATATTGCGGCGTAAAGCATTGCGTGTGTGTAAATTCGGGTACCAGCGCATTGCACCTGGCGATGATCGCGAGCGGGGTTCACGCCGGCGACGAAGTGATAACCGTCCCATTCACCTTTGTTGCCACGGCATGGGCGATCTCTTATGTCGGCGCACGGCCGATTTTCGTCGACATCGAGCCACGGGCCTGCAATTTGGACGCCGAAAAACTCGCTCGCGCTATCGGACCAAAAACTCGCGCCGTAGTTCCGGTTCATCTCTACGGCCAAATGGCCGACCTTGAACCCGTACGGGAACTTTGTGAGAAGAACGGGCTGGCGCTTATCGAAGACGCCGCCCAAGCCCATGGAGGCGAATACAAGGGACAACGAGCGGGCGGGTACGGTCATATCGGCTGCTTTAGTTTTTATCCGACGAAGAATTTGGGAGCTTATGGCGAGAGTGGTGCGATTACGACCAACGATGAAAAAATTGCTGAGCGGATTCGTCACCTGCGCGATCATGCGCAGACCAGCAAGTACCGCCACGAAGAGCTTGGTTTCAATTATCGGATGGACGAGATGCAAGGAGCCATACTTCGCGTGAAGCTCCGTTATATCGAGGGTTGGAATGCGGCCCGATCCAAGATAGCGAGATACTACATAAACAAGCTAGCCGAAACGCCCGTCGTTCTTCCATCCGAGTTGCCGCATAGACGACACGTGTGGCACCTCTTTGTTGTACGCTCACTGGACCGCGATAAACTTCGCCAGGAACTTTCAAAAGCCTCCATCGACACGGGATTGCACTACCCGATTCCGCTCCATCTTCAACCGGCATATCGTCACCTGGGCTATCGACAGGGTGACTTTCCGATCGCGGAGCAGGTCGCCCGTGAGTGTTTGAGCCTACCCATTTACCCAGAGCTTGAAGAATCCGAAATCAACCGCGTCTGCGACGTAGTGGCGTCTTCAGCGTGAAAGTTCCAATAGGCGCTAGAGCGCCCGAGCTTTTACCATCGTTGGCCATTTTTCCGAACCGGCACCAGGCTGACGACGGCGCCGATGAAAGCGATTACAGCAGCAGCAAGATAAGTGTAGCGATACCCCCGCAAGAATGCGCCAAGAAGCAGCGCATCGGCGCCGATTGCCGATCCGCTGTGAAGATTTTCCAACGATGTTTGCCCGGTCGCTTCCAACAGGTAAACACTGACGATGGTCGTGGCCAGCGTCGCGCCTACGGAATAGCCGAGGCTGCGCACGATGGAAAGAAAAGCCGAGCCCACGCCTAAACGCTCTCGTGGCACTGCCGTCATCAGCAAATTGTTGTTCGGTGTTTGAAAGAAACCCATTCCCACCCCCAAGAGACTCAAACCCAGGATCACGGCAAAAGACGAACTGTCGACGGAGAGAGTGCTCAGGAAAAGAAACCCAAACCCCGTGATGGCCAATCCCAAGCTGCAAAGCCGCTCAGGCGCCATCCGTTCGGAGAGCCAACCCGCGAGCGGCGACAACAAAGCCAGCGCCAACGGCGTGGGCGCAACGAGAAAACCCGCGCGCAACGGATCCAACCCAAGCCCGAGTTGAAGAAAGAACGGCATCAGCAGCGTGTTAGCGCTGATACTCACGAAGCTTGCGAACCGCGCAACGTTGCCGAGGGTGAATGCCGGGATGCGAAACAATGTGAGATCCAAAAGCGGAAACGGTGAACGGGATTCAAACCGGATGAACAGGCCAAGGAACGCCAGCCCGCCGAGCATCTCACCGAGAACGACTGAATCGAACATCTCGCCCTTTTGAGCGGTGGTGAGGGCCAATAGAATCAAACAAACGCTCAAAGCGAACGTCAGCGCACCAATGAAGTCAAACGGTTCCTTGTTGCCGGCGGATCTGGTTGCGGCCGTTGGGGGCAACAGGATGCGCGCGGCACAGAAACCGACAAGTCCAAGAGTCGCCGTGAAATACAGGTTAGAGCGCCAGCTGAAGCCATGGGTAAGCAATCCTCCTATGATCGGTCCCGACGTATAGCCCAGCGCGGCGACCGTGCCACCGGAAATGCCCATCGCTCGCCCGCGCTCCTCCGGCGGAAAGAGCGCCGTTACGATGGCAAAATTGTTGGCCATGATGAAGGCGCTGCCCGCGGCCTGCAGACCGCGAAAGATAATCAGTTGGAGTCCGCTCTCGGCAAAACCCGCCGCTAACGAACTAAGCGCGTGGAAAACAAAGCCGAAGCTAAACAGCCTGGCGTTACCAACGAGGTCCGACAGTCTGCCGCAGGGCAGATACAAAGATGCCGTCGCCAATGCGTACACCAGCGCGATCCAACCGGCGAGCGTCAGATCGGCCTTGAACTCCGTGATAATCGCCGGAAGCGCGATGCTGAGCTGACCCGCGTCGGCCGTCACCGTAAAGATCGCGAGCGCGACCACGCACAAAGCCCACCACCGGTGGCGCCGCGGAGAGGAGTCTTTCTGCGCAGCCGTCATGAATGCTAAAGTATTTGGAATCCGTGAGAGGCGGTCGGCGCCCCGCCGTCGTGAGTTATTTTATCAGCGGCCAATAGCGCCCTTTTCTCCGAACCAGAGAGAACGATGCGCCGTACAGTTCGTCTAGCACACGCGGCTTGAGGACCTGCTTGGTCCGACCTGCGTAGAGCACTCTTCCTCCCCGCAGAACCAACGTCTTTCCGAACAGCGGCAGAATCTCTTCGATATGATGGGTCACGTAGATCAGCGCCGGCATTTTTTTCTGCCTACCGACTTTCCGCAGCGAAGCTAAGAAGTTTTCTCGCGCGCCGGGATCCATACCGGCGCAGGGTTCATCGAGAACGATCAAGTAAGGCTTGGTCATACGGGCCCGCGCGATCAAAACCTTTTGCTGCTCGCCTTGTGACAGAGTACCAAATTCCTGTTCCCGCACTTGATCGCAACCAAGTTCTGTCAGATACCGTCGCGCACAGGCGTAATCGTTGACGCTCGCTTGTCCCCAAATGCCGCCGAGATAACCGATTTGCGCAAATTTGCCCGACACCACCGTGTTGAGCGCGTTCTCCCGCGTCGGGATTTCGTTCACCAGCGCAGCGGTCACCCAGCCGATGCTTTTTCTCAGTTCAGGAAGATACGTGAGCTCTTTGCCCTTGCGTAGAACGACGCCGCCCGCGTTGGGCCAGAGATAACCGCACGCCAATTTCAGCAGCGTCGTTTTACCGGAGCCGTTCGGACCTAGAATGGCCCAATGTTCTCCGGGCTGGACGGTCCAATTGACTGTATGAAGAATCGTCTTACCGTTAGCGGAGTAAGAAACGTCACGCAGTTCGAGCGCGGGAGTTTTCTTCATCGGTCATTCTCTTGCCGATGAAAGTGAACGGAAAACGGGCGGTTTTCAACCAGGAGAGGTTCGACCGAAGAAGATCGACTGTTGGAGATCGAGAGTACTCCAAAACTCCGGGGGACATGGCGTCAATACATCCGGGTAATGGAGTATTGGAGTGGTGGAGTGATGGGACGGAAAAACCAACACTCCAGTATTCCAACACTCCATTAATCCATTCTTCTACTGCTTAAACCGCGTGAATACCTGCTCCGCGTTCTTGTGAAAAATTTTCTCCTTGTCTTCCGCCGTCAGCCAAGGGATGCTCTCGATATTCGGCCGCACGTCGTCGTACCATTTTCCGGTGCGCGGGTCGGTTTTCGAACCGGCGCCGGGGCGCTCGGTGCCGAAGAGGCAACGTTCGGGGCCGCAGATGCGAAACAGCAGCTTCAGAGACTCAACGTTGTAAAGCGCGCTGTCGAAGTAGAGCTGCTTCAACCGCTGATCGAAGTTCTCGGTGTCGTTGGGGCCGCGCAATTGCGAGCGCCAGCGGCCGACTTGATAGGGCACCGATCCACCGCCGTGAGAGATAATCAATTTTAGCTTGGGAAAATCTTGAAACACCTTGGAATCCACCAGCGA
>DASPXM010000123.1:0-11752 GCA_035637295.1 Verrucomicrobiia bacterium | reverse complement strand
GCCAATCCAATTAGTGCGAAGGGGATTCTAAATTTCATGTTTTCTCAGGGCGAAAATTTGCCGATCATTTCATCGAGTCAGCCACTTTTTGCGCGAAGCTAAAATCGAAAACGCGTTCGGGCGGCGGCAGTTCCTTCGGTTTGACGCGCTGGGCCGCTACGGCGATCATCTCTCGCTGCAGCTTTTCGTCGACGGTTCCCGTTTGCAGGTTGTATTGTAGCGCCGCGTCATAAATACGGTCCGCGAACCGGTTGCGATCCTTGCCTAGATCGAGGTAAGGCCCTTTGATGAATTCGACGGCGTATCTTCTATCGCTGCGTATCAGCCGAAGCGATCTTTGAGTCGCGCGAATCATTTTGGTGACGAGATCGGGCCGGTCGTTGATCGTTGCCTTGGTTGTCGTCAAGCCGCCTTGCACGGCGCGGTAAACGTCGGCGCCGGAGGCGAGCTTGCGAAATCCCTCATCCACGGCGAGAAAGGTCTGCGGGATCTGGAGCATAGTGGCGTCAATGGTGCCAGCCTTCAAAGCCACATACAGCACGTCGCTCGTGCCCAGGGGAATAAAAGTAACTTGCTCCTGCGGAAGCTTGTTGGCGAGAAAAATCTCGCGGGCGAGAGTTTCGGCCAGGGCGCCGAACGCGGTGATGCCGAGTTTCTTGCCACGCATTTGTTGGAGGTTCGTGATGCTCGGCAGCGCGATCAGATCGAAGGAAGGTTTGTCGCTCATAGCGAAGACGACCCTCACATCGATGCCGCTTAGCGCAGCGGTGATAGCGGTCCCTGTCGCCGTGCCGAAATCGATGCCACCAGCTAGCATCGCGGGAATTGTTTGAGCCGCTTTTATGAAAATAAGCTCGGGCTCCAAACCCTCTTCGCGGAAATAACCGCGGTCGCGGGCGATAATAAAAGGCATATCCAGGATGCTGCGTGAAACATAGCCGATGCGCACGGCGGTCAGCTTGGCGGATTTTTCCGCGGCCCCAGCGTCTTCAGGCGATGGAATTAGCGCTAGGGCGACTAACGAGAGTAACAACAGGGTTTTGTATTTCATGCTTTCTGCCTATCGCTTTAGAAGCGGCCGCCAAAAACACTAAAAGTCGAAACCCAAGACTGAAACTTTTTAGCACGCTGCTGAAAAATTCCGTCGGAGTACTTCGACGGTGCTCAGGACGAACGGTGCGGGTTTGTTATCATTGAGGATTTTCCGTTCATGCTGAGACCTCGAAGCATTTCGGACCTTGTTTTCAGCAGCCTGCTACGCGTAGGCGTCGTAGATGCCGTCAAATTTGGCCAGCTTGAAGCGCACCATGTTGCGCGCCGCGACTCGCACCAAATTCTTTATCCCGGTCGGTATTGGCATTCCGTGCGATCGTCTCGGCGGCCATCGCCGTATGTTCCTGGTCGACTTTGCCGTGGACGATGAAAAACGTTCGGGCCCTGCCATCCAGGCCGTAATGCTTTTCCAGAGCGGCGTCGAACTCGTCCGAATAGCGACAAACCATGGTTTCGTTGACCAGCGCGCCGGCACGAGTCTCCGCCGGACTTCCGAGAAACATGCCGCGGATGATCGCCCCCGTGTGCGCGACACACTCGTAGATCATGATCTCCTTCTCAAAGTCTTCGTCCTTCAATCCAATGGCTTCGCCGAATCGTTTCATTAGGCCGGGGTGCGACGACTCTTCGACGAACAGCTCGACAAACTGATTGTAGGCAGGTGGATTACTGGCGTTCTTTACCATGCAGAAGGCGAGCCCTTTGTTGATGGCGTGATTAGACAGATAATGTTGCAGCGCAAAGCCTCTGAGCCGCTTCTTTGACAGCGCGCCTTCGCGCAACTCGGTGAAGTAACGGCTACTCATCAATCGGTCGACGCCCGGGTCGATGATTTCCCGCATTAGTGAATCAATGAAAGCTTGGTTTTCCATAAATGTCTTCCTTATATCGTCGGTAATTGCCTAAGCACGAGAAACATACTCAGAGGCGTAAAACAGAGTCAAGGGGATAAAAAAGGCGCCGCGAGAATATCGAGTGCATATTTGCTCTTGCAAACACCAGCCGCGGGTCTCTATATCCGTCCCGGTATACGCGTAACGAAAGGTAGTTTCCTAAGAATTGATTTACGAAGTCGACGCTGAGATTTCCTAAGAAAAAAGACCGGCCAAAGCCGGATTGTTGGCGCGCCGCCTGTCTCGAAGCCTTTTTGCGGTCCACGTTGGTTCGTGCCGATGGGCTTTCTTGCGATTGGGCGAAGTTGTCACCTAAGTCGTAGTGTAAAGCGAATTGAGTACCAGATTCCCGATTCCTCGGGCTAATTGTCAAAGTTTGTCAATCCATGCCTGGGCTTTCACATGGTATGGGAAATGCTCGTACACTAAGCCCTGGCGAAATTAGAAACTTGCGAAAAGTGCATGGAGGGTTTGATTATGCGGATTACTGCCTCTCTTTTCCTGGCCTTGAATTTTCTGTTGTCCGCCCTGTTGGGTCAAGTTTTGGCGCAGGTTCAGCAACCTTTGCCGATCATCGAAGGAACCAACAATCACTTAGCTCAGGCTGGTTTAACGCGCGCCGAAGGTCAGTTGATCGTGAAATTTCGGCACGGCACGCCCGCCGACGCCCTCGATGGATTAAACGCTGTTATGGGAGCGCGCATCCTCAAATTCCACCCTTTATCTGGATTACACCGGCTCGGCTTCCCGAGCACGGCGAATTTGGCACAGATCCTCGCCGCCTTTCGGAATAGCTCAATTGTCGAAGAAGCCGGGTACAACTACATCTTGCGCGCTTTCAGCGTCCCCAATGACACTTACTATCAGCCCTACCAGTGGAATTTTTACAATACCGCGGGTGGAATATGGGCGGAGCAGGCCTGGGATGCTACCGCGAAGAAAGGACAAGATGTTTCAGTGGCCATTATTGATACCGGTGTTGCCTTCGAAAACTATGGTCCATTCATTCAGGCGCCGGATCTTAACAAAACCTTCGTCTTCCCCCGGAATTTTCTCACGGACGATGATCACGCCAATGACGATAACGGTCATGGCACGCATGTCTCTGGAACGATCGCTCAAGACACCAACAACAATCTAGCAACCGCGGGGATCGCTTATCAGGCCAAGATAATGCCTTTAAAAATTTTAGGCTACGACGGTTCTGGGTCGAGTGACGATTTGAACGAAGCACTTTACTATGCGGTCACCAACGGTGCCAAGGTGATCAACATGAGTCTCGGTTTTCTCGGCACCGGATCGCCCGATGGGTCCGGTCAGGTTTGCACGGAAATCACCGGTCTCAACACGGCACTACAATATGCGTACGACCATAATGTTGTAGTTGTCGCCGCAGCCGGCAACGATGGCGGTAACGTTGTCAATTGTCCGGCAGCCTATCCCACAGTAATTGCTGTGGGCGCTACCCGATACGATGGGCAAAGAGCTTCTTATTCCACCGGGGGCGCCGCTCTCGACATCGCGGCCCCCGGCGGCGATTTTGTGGATCAGAACGGTGACGGTTATGATGACGGCATACTCCAGGTAACCTATTGTTACGATGCCGAGACGATGGCGCTTTACTATGAGATTTTAGGCGTCAATCTTTATACCGAATTCTGCTCGGCCTTTTACTCCGGCACCTCGATGGCGACGCCCCACGTGACGGGGACGGTGGCTCTCATCTTGAGCGAAAAGCCCGACGCGACGCCAGATCAAGTAAGAACGTATCTGCAATCGACGGCGCGGGACTATGGAACCCCTGGTTGGGATGCAAGTTATGGCTGGGGTTTGCTCAACGCTGGCGCAGCTCTAGCGGCGGCTTTAGGAGGGGGAACGCCTCCGCCTCCACCCCCACCACCTCCGCCCCCGTCGGGCCAAATCCAAGGCATTGTCACCGACACGAATGGTGCTGTCATTAGTGGAGCCAAGGTAACCGCTAAGGTCGGGACCACGACCTTTACTGCGACGACATCAAGCACGGGTTCTTACCTGTTCTCCAACCTGCCACTGGGAACCTACAGCCTCGTCGCAACAGCGAGGAGCTACTCTTCGCAGACGAAATTGGTTGACCTCACGAGCAACGCGCCGAATGCAACAGTTAACTTCGCTTTGGCGAAGAAAGGCAGAAAATAGACTGCCATAATCGATTCGCAATAAAATTGAACAGCGTAAAGAATCGAAATCGGCAAAATTTTTTGGACTGGCGGTAACTGGTCTCTGGATACCGGCCCGCCAGTCTACGTTAACCCGGCTGAAGTTTTGAATGTGTAAAATCCATTTTCTAATTCTCTTTCCCCAAAGCTGCCACGCGTATCTCAGCTAAGCTTCGTAGAATCGATTCAAAAACAATCTCTGTCGTTTATCCCGGGGTGATAGTCGAGCTGAAAAAAGCCGATTCCGCTCTTGAGGAAAATCGTGGACTGAGGGATAAACGGACAAATAAGAATTTACGTTTAGTTCTGTTGGTATCGGAAAAGTTTGGACTCGATACCTAAAGTACGAAATCCGCCGGCCAACCTGACTTGTCGAAAGGGATCGCCGAACCAAAACATGACCGCGCGCACACGAATGGAGAATTGAAATGCCGAAAACCAAGATCGGGGAGATAGATCTCTACTACGAAGAAAAAGGACAAGGCGAGCCAGTTCTGCTGGTGCCGCCTTCCTGGTGGCCGAGCGATACCTGGAACGTTGGCGTCGTACCGTTGTTGTCGAAGCGTTACCGGACGATCATCTTCGATTGCCGCGGCACTGGCCGGAGCGACAAACCGACGAGCGGTTACTCAGTCAGCCAGTTTGCGAGAGATTGCGCAGCTCTCTTGGAGCATACGCATATTACTTGCTGTCACGCAGTGGGTTTCGCGCTCGGCGGACAAATCGTTCAAGCACTTGGCCTTGAACGGCCCGATTTGGTCGCGACGCTGACTATCGCGGCGGCGGGGCCGGGATCGAAAAGGCTCGACGGCGGCCCGCGCGATTTGTCGCCGGAAGCGGCACGGGAAATTCGCGAGCTGGGGTTTGAGCGCTATATCCGCGGACACATCGACAATGACGGCATGGCTTTTAACCCGAACTTTTACCGTGGCCACCGTGACGTGTCGTCAGCCTTGTCCGATGCTCTCTGGTCAGGACAAAGCACGGTGGAACAATTTCGTCTCCACGAAGAAGCGCGCTTGACTTGGGATGCATTGGGAAAAGCCTCTGAGGTCAAAGTACCGACGCTAATACTGTGCGGCGAGGATGATGACGTCAACCGACGGGGCAGCACGCCCGTGGGCACGGCGCGCCGGCTTGCGGAGCTCGTGCCGGGTTGCGAGCTGGCGCTGATTCCCGGCGTAAGACATATGACCTTTTGGGATAGTGATGGCGCGTTAACCGCGCTGCAAGGTTTCCTGGAACGCCATCCGATCAACAGGACTTAAGGCGCCACGCTTTGTTGAACGACTGAACTTTGAACCTTGAACGCGAACGACGCAAAAATGGGGAACCGACGGGCATGACTCTTCAGAAGCGTGAAACAAACTTACTAGTGCTCATTCTATGCGTGTTGGCCATTATCGTCTCAGTTGATAGCCCCGCGCAGGACAAAGGCAAGGGCGGCGCGAGTGAAGCCATCTCGCAACTCTATGCCGCGGCGAAGAAAGAAGGCACGGTCGTCATCTGGGGACCCACGGACGCGATTGTTTATCAGCGGATGCAGGAGGTGTTGGATCAACAGTATCCGGGCATCAAAATCGAACACTTCGAGAGCATTCCCGAGCCACTGGTGCAGAGAATCATCGCCGAGAGTCAGGCCGGGAAGCCGGCCGCTGTGGATATCATTCAATCAGGGTCGCTGCGCGCGCTGCGGCCTTTGATCGATCGCGACATGCTAGCCGCTTTTCCGGGATGGGAAAAGGATTTTGGCCTTGATGCGGTCTATGCCAACCAGCGATTTGTCGGCGCCTATAATCTCACCTTGCCGATTGCCTACAACACCAAAATGGTGAGCGCGCAGGACGCGCCCAAGAGTTGGGAAGATCTCGCCGATCCGAAATGGAAGGGAAGAAAGCTGATTATCGAGGCACGACTGGTGCCTTTTGCCATGCTCGGCACCGAGTGGGGCAAGGGCAAGGCGACCGAATTGACCAAGAAAATTCTCGGCCAGCAGCCTCTTATCGTTCAAGGCGGCACCACGGTCGCCAATGCGCTTGCCGGTGGCCAAGTCTCGATCGCTGTCGGCACCTACGCCTTTACGATCGAGGGCTTGAAAAAACAGGGAGCAGCAGTTGACTGGATCACCGTATCGCCATTGCCGGTGCTGACTTCGGCCGAAGGAGTTCTCAAAACCGCGCCTCATCCGAATGCGGCGCGCTTCTTCGCCGGTTGGATGGGAACGCCCGAGGGACAGAAAATCAGATACGCGACACGGGGCCAGGCGATGGAGATTGGCAGAAACGCCATCGGCTCCGTCGCTGAACGAATCAAGACCAATAAGCCGGCGATCATCCTGGAAACCGATAAGACCTTTGCGTCTATTCTGGAAATTCAGCGTGAGCTGGGAAAGCTGCTCGGCGCGTTGCGCTAGGAATGATCTGAGTTAGCTCAGCATCGAGCTTTCCGTGCGAGCTATTGGAGTGTCATCCCGAACTGCGTGAAGGATCTCGACTTGAGGCCGAGATTCTTCACCTCCGGCTCAGAATGACACCGGGGAGCAGTGTACTGCTCTTAAAAAAGTCTGTCTCTGTTAGTAATTTCCGTCGTCAATGAACGTAACGCCTGTCCCTATCGCCAAACACGTGCCGCTTAGACGTTGGTTCGTGGCACGCAAAATGTCTGCTCGCTCACTCGTCTTCGGTCTCACCCTAATTACCGTCTCTTATTTGGTCCTCGTTCCGCTGCTCATGTTGCTCTACGCGAGCGTCAAGAGCACGGAAGACAAGCTGCCGTTTGAATCTACGGTCACGACGCTGAGCAATTACACGGCGGTTTTTACCAGTTCGTCGACGTTGCCGATTTTTCTAAACACCCTGTTTTTTACCGCCGGCTCGCTGTTTATAGGACTGCCGTTGGCGATTCTTTTGGCTTGGTTGTTGGAACGGACGGCGATCCCGGCACGCGCCTGGATTGCCAACTTGATTCTCGTGCCGATGACGATTCCGTCGCTCTTGTCGGCGATTGCCTGGATTCAGTTGCTCGATCCGCGCATCGGACTCGTCAATATTGTCCTGCGCAGCGCTCTCGGTATGACAGGAGATACCGGACCTTTTGATATCTATTCGCTTTACGGCATGTGTTTCGTCCAGGGATTGCGTTTGGTGCCGTCGGCCTATCTCATGATTGCGGCCTCCTTTCGAGCGATGGACCCCTCCTTAGAAGAGCAGAGCGCGATGGCCGGCCGCGGCGTGGCGCAGACCACGCTTCGTGTTACGCTGCCGATCATGCGCCCGGCGCTGCTCGCGGCGCTTATCTATTTCATCGTCGTCGTCATCGAATCGTTCGACATTCCCGGGTTGTTGGGTTTCACCGCGCGCATTCGCGTGCTGAGCACGGCGATTTATTGGGCGACTCACTCGGAGGTCGGCTTGCCGGACTATGGCCTGGCGTCGGCCCTTGGAACCATCGTGTTGGCAGCCGCGCTTCTGCTCATGTGGAATTACCAGCGGCTGACCGCGCACCAAGAACGGTTCGCCACCATCACCGGCAAAGGGTATCGGCCACGACAGCTCAAGTTAGGCGTTTGGAGCGTACCTGCAATGGTGCTGTGCGTATCTTATGTTTTGATTGTCGTACTTCTGCCGTTCGTGATGCTGCTTTGGACGAGCGTCCAGCCTTTTTACGCGCCGCCGTCGGCAGAATCGCTGGGACGCATGAGCTTCGACAGCTATTACAAGATTTGGCATGAGAGTAGCGTCGTCCGCGCGCTGTGGAACACGATGGTGCTGGCGTTGGTCACATCGATCGCGACGATTTTGCTGGCGGTCCTCGTAAGCTGGTTCGTGGTGCGGCGCAGAAGACAAACCGATGGGTTCGCGCACTATCTCGCAACCGTGTCATTTTTGCCCCAATGTGTGCCGAGTATCGTCATCGGCCTTGCCTGTATTTTCGTCTACGTGCGTTTCCCCGTTCCGATCTACGGCACGCTCTGGATTATCGCGCTGGCAATGACGACGCGTTACCTCGCCTTCAGCTCGCGGACGACGACTTCGGCGCTCATGCAAGTGCACGGCGAGTTGGAAGAAGCCTCGCAAATGGCCGGCGCGCCTTGGACGCGCACACTGCGGCGGGTCACCATTCCGCTGCTGGCTCCAGCGATAATCAATGTTTTTCTTTGGGTGGCCGTACATGCGATGCAAGAGCTGTCAATGGCGTTGATGCTGTACAACCCCGACACCGTGGTGGTCTCGACGATGATCTGGAGCATGTGGCAGAATGGGAGGACCGCCGATGCGGCGGTCCTCGGCGTAGTGCTGACAGGGTTGTCGGCGTTGTTGCTTCTGGGCGGCCATGTGCTGTCGTCCCGGCGGCATTCGAATTCATAGCGGACTTGAGCGTGATTGGCGTAAAAGATTTGGTCAAGACATTTCCCGGCACCCGCGGCGAAGTGCGCGCGCTACGCGGTGTTTCGTTCGAAGTGGGGAAAGGTGAATTATTTACGCTGCTCGGCCCCAGCGGTTGTGGCAAGACGACCACGCTGCGTTGCATTGCCGGTTTGGAACAGCCGCTATCAGGCGACATCTGGATCAACGACCGGGTCGTGTTCAATGCGGCCGATGGCGTATTCATTCCGCCAGAGCAGCGCCGTATCGGCATGGTCTTTCAATCCTATGCCATCTGGCCCCACATGACCGTGTATCAAAATGTCGCCTACCCGTTGACGAGTGACATCAGCCGAAAAGAGATCGGCGAGCGCGTCGCCGGAATTCTCGAAAGATTGGGGCTCGGTCCTTTGGGGGATCGGCTCGCGCCTAATCTCAGCGGCGGGCAGCAACAGCGGGTAGCGCTAGCGCGCGCTTTAGTCGCTCAGCCGCAGGTTTTGTTGCTGGATGAACCGCTCAGCAATCTCGACGCGAAGCTGCGCGAGCAAATGCGATTCGAGCTCAAAGCGCTGCAGGAGTCATTCAAGATTACCACGGTCTACGTCACCCACGACCAGGAAGAAGCGCTGGCGTTGTCGGATCGTATCGGGCTCATGCACGAGGGGACGCTTCTCGAAGTCGGTGCCCCCGCGGAGCTCTATCTGCGGCCCGCGCATAAAATCACGGCGGATTTTCTCGGCAATGCGAACTTTATTCCCGCCCGTGTCGAAGTACACGAAAAGCAGTTAGGGGCCGAAATACTGGTGGCAACACCGCTCGGCAATTTCGTCGCCCAGCGTGGCGCCGAATGGCAGGTGGGAGTGCCGTCGCAATTGTTTTTTCGTCCCGAGTACGTCGATTTGCTCGATGACGCGGATGGCGCGGTGAACGGGCTGAATCGCGGCTGCGGGGTCGTCGAGCGCGTGTCTTTTCTCGGCAATTCCACCGACGTGATTATTCGTTGCGGCGAAATCGCCCTGCATGCGCGCGCTCACCCGGCCTGTTTGCCCGCGGTCGGGAAACGAGTGTGCTTTCACGTCGCGCCGAGTTCGTGCATCGTTTTTGCGGCATAGGACGTTAGCGCCGCTGAGGGCGCAATGATTATGAATTTCCGGTTAAAATCATTTGTAGGGGCGTGTGGCACACGCCTTCTTTTTAGGGTTGTCATCCCGAACGAATGTGAGGGATCTAAGAAGGATTTCTCCCTCCGGTCGAAATGACAGAAGATGCATGGGACGAGATTAGAATCCAATCGCGGGTAACTCTGAGTACCTATGTAGGAGCGTAGCATGACGCCCACAATTGTTCCTCATGAAAAAACTCAGCAGACCAGCCTCGAATGGCGACTCCACCGCGACATGCTTGTCACGCGGCTTTTCGAAGAAGCTTTGATTCGCTGGGAGCACGAAGGAAAAATTTCTGCGCAAACCTTTCCCAGCAAAGGTCAGGAGGCGATCGCCATCGGCTGCTGCCTGGCGCTGGAAAAAGGCGACACGGTGATTCCGTCATTTCGTACGCGCGGCGCGATGATCGCGATGGGAGTGAGCATCGCCGAGCAGCTGCGTGAATTCGTTCATAGCCCGCTGGCGGCTGGCGATTCGCGCGATGCGCCGCATCATAGCTCCTGGCCCGAACGCGGCGTCATGCCGGGATCGACGATGATCGGTGGGCATCTGGCAATGGCCGCGGGGCTCGCGCTGGCGATGCAAAATGAAAAGCAAGGCGGCGTAAGCGTGGCTTTCTTCGGCGACGGTACACTGGGCTCCGGCGATTTGCATGAAACCATGCATATCGCGGCGACGTGGAAGCTTCCGCTAATCTTAGTTTGTGAAAATAACGGTTGGGAAATGTCGACTCCATGGCCGAAGGTACGCAAGACGCGCTCTTTAATTCCTTACGCTGAGCCGTTTGGTTTTGCCACGCGCAATGTCGATGGTAACGATGCCTTGGACGTTTACCAGGCGGCGCGCTGGGCGCGCGCGACCGCGCTCAGTGGCCAACCGGTGTTCCTCGATTGTTTCACGTATCGCCTCGGACTTTATAGTTCTCACTTCGGCGAAGTTCGGCCGGAGATTGAAAACGAGTTGGCAGAATGGGCCGAACGCGATCCGCTAAAGCGAATGGCTGATTGGCTGATAGAGCATGATGCTGCCTCTACCGACGATCTGGAACGAATGCGGCAAGAAAAAGAAACTCGGATCGAGGAGACGTTTGAGGAAGTACTTTGCGAGGTGAAGTAAAGGCCCGACGTTCAGGGCCGTGTAGGGGCGATCGGCCGTCGCCCCTACGATGCAAGGGCACAAAGAACTCTCGGGAAAGAGGATGACGATGACTACGTTAAGCTATCGCGATGCCGTCGCCAAGGCGCTGCAAGACTCCATGCGGGACGAACCGCGCCTGATTCTCATCGGGCAAAATCTCAGTAGCCATGCGTTCAAGAACCTCGCGGAAAAGCATGGAGCGGAGCGTGTGCGCGATAGTTCGATCAGTGAAAGTGCGATGGTCGGGATGGCTGTCGGTGCGGCGATGAAAGGCATGAAAGTCGTAGTGATGATCGCCTATGCCGACATCGCGTCGGTTTGTCACATGGCCGTCGTGCAGAGCGCGGCGAAATTGCACTACCTCACGAATGGCCGCTTGAATTGTCCCGTCGTCATCCGTTTGCCCATCGCTCGTTTTCGCGGCCACGGCCCGGAAGGCAACGAAGTCGCAGCGTCGTGGTTTTATAACGTTCCGGATTTGAACATCGCCATGCCTGGTTCCGCCAACGAAGCCTACTGGAATTTTCGCGAGGCGCTGGAGCGAAAGACGCCGACATTATTTTTCGAGGATCGCTCGATTCATGCGAGAGTCGGCGAAGTCTCAGGAAACAATCCCGGCGGCAAAGCGCGAATCACTCGTTCAGGCGATCGACTGGCGATCATCGCTGCCGGGCGTACGGCCGCGCTGGCCGAAGACGCCGCAGACGAATTGGCGAAGGACGGTGATCATGGCAGAATCGAGGTTGTAAGCTTGGGATTCATCAAGCCGCTCGATCGGGAAACAGTATTCAAGGCGGCGAACAAGACCGGCCGCGTGCTCATCGTTCAGGATGAGCCGCCTTGGTCCGGATACGCGCCTTACGTGCGTTGTGCGCTCGACGAATTGCCTGCGGGAAAGCTGGCGTTTACGCCGCGTATTCTTGTTGGCGCAGATCAGTATCTGCCGT
>DASPXM010000122.1:0-22616 GCA_035637295.1 Verrucomicrobiia bacterium | reverse complement strand
ACGCTCGGCGCCGCGCTGGGGCGGTTGATTCACTGTCTGGCGTTCCGCCGCGAGCTGCGCAGATGGCAGGTGTTGCTCAGCGGCAAGAGCATTGACGAACAGCTCTGGAGCGTGCGCCCGCCGCGTGGAGGATTGACGTATTGCGTCGTTTGCGCGTGGGCCAAGAACGCGATCGAGCTCGCCGGATACGACTCGCGCAACATGCTCACCGAATGGCAAATTTTCTGGAGGCGAAAAGGGCTCTGAATTTTTTCTGCGCACAGCGATGGCTTATTTTTCATCCAATTCCTCCGAGCTGAGCGGTTTCGGCTGCGGGCCGGGCTGCGCGTGCAAATCGTGCGCGTCGAACCTGGCGGAAGTTTACGAAGAGGAGAAACCCGCGCCGCCCGCGCCTCCGCCAAAAGCCAGGCCCGCGTCGCCGAAAATTGGAGCATGGTTCGGTGAGCCGCCACTCCTCCAACCCCACGCTTCATTGATGCCCGGGCAACTGCGGATGCCCGCCTTTGAAACACTCACCGGTTACGCACCAGGCGGGTGGCGACTGAATCAAGCTCAGCTCGCTCAGATTCAGCGACTGGCAGCGCACGTCATCCGCACATGGACGACGACTACGCCGGTCACCGGAATCCGGCTGATTGGGTTTGCGGAGGCCGGCGAACCACAAGCAGCTTTACAAAGGACTGACGCAGCGCGCGCAGCCATTAATGCTGCGGTAAGCCAGTTAAATCCCCGCATTCTGCGCGGAATTCAATTCAGTTCCGAGGATGGCGGCTCGGCGCCGGGGGCGGGCGGTATCGTGCGACGGGTTGAGATCCTGTTGTGGGTCGGACTGGGAGTGCCCTTTACGCCGCCGGTTCAACCAACGCCGTGGCGAGTGCCGAGAATTCCCGTCGGTCCGCCGGTTCAAATCCCGACACCCGCGGAAGCTGCGCGCCGTGTCTTCCGGCCGGAAACACCGGAGGAACGGCTCAACCGCATGCTGCGAACCCTTCCGCCCGCGCCACCGCCGCGGCGATCGCTGGATCAAAGGTTCTGGCGGACGGTTGATGAACGACTCAACTCCGCGATGAACCGCGCCGGAGTGCCGCAGCGGCTGCGCGGGCCGCTGCGGGATGCCGCGCGCGCTGCGATCAGCCGCGGGGCGGAAGCGATCTTCGATCAAGCGCTCGATGCGATCGAGCTGCGCGGTGAGCCGCGCGAGGCAGTGAAAAGCGTCGTGCGGGCCGCAATTCAGGTCCCGATTCCATGAATTGATACGAGGTCAAGCGATGTATTACCGAACCAACGAAAGCAAGGTCATGGCGCAGCAATGATACGCGAACTGACAGGAGGAATACGATGCCAACTATGTCTATCACATCAAACGATGGCGTCCTAGAGTCTGCATCCGCTGTTCTGGAGGTGACTGCAACAAACCCAGAATACAATCAACCCGCGCTGCGAATTAGACAAGCTAGTAAACGCGGAGGCGCGGCCTCAATCAGGATCGATGACCCCAATCCAGACATCGAGTTTGTCGAAACTGGCCTAACAGGTCCTGATCCCGGCGCTGGCAAGTTCGAGATTGCCGTTCAGAAGGACCAGTTCCAGATCAATGGTCGTAACGCTGCGGTTAGCCCGGATGAGAAAGGCTTCGATACTATCGTCGTGTTTCAGCGGCCGGAAGTGGGCGGCAATATCGGCATCGGGTTCCCGGAAACCAAGCAGTTTAAAAAGTTTGGAAGAGGAAAAGGCGCGATCGTGATTGCGAATGCCTCACTTGTCCCGTCAGTGAGTGTCGCTGGCGCTGGGATTGTGTATGTCGAGGACGGGGCGCTCAAGTATCGAGGCTCGAACGGGACGGTGACACTGATCGCGCCCGCCTAGGAGGGAATGGAAGATGGATAAGAGAACAAGAGACTCTCGCAGAAAATCTTCTAGCGCGCACGACGTCAGTTTCTTCGTCTGGCCCCTTGGCGCGAGTCCTAGGCCAGACGAGATGAACACGTCCTACGGTCCGCGTATCGACGCTGATCGCTGGGACTTCCACGACGGCATCGATCTTCCCGCTCCCGTCGGGACGCCGGTCCATGCCATGGCGGATGGCACGGTGCATCGCGTCGGGCCAGCGGATGAGGTTTTCGGCTCGACTCATGTTCGTCTCACAGTCGTCGATCCGACGGATGGGCAGGACAACTTGTTCCTTGTGTATCTTCATCTGGACAGCATCGCCGAGGGTGTCGTCCCAGGCGCACAGGTGAAGCAGGGCGACATAATCGGGGCGGTTGGTCAGGAAGATGCGACATATCCCCACCTTCATTTCGAGTTTCGGAAAGGCGGTCCCGAACAAGTTCGTAGCGTTCACCCGCTGCACTATCTGCCCTATCGCAATAAGGCGAACTTCAGGAAGCTCCGTTTGGATCGATGCAATTTCTACCGCGACGATGGCGACAAGAGGATGATAAGGCTTCGTTTCGGCGTCGTGGACCGACGGGAGGGCGATTTACTGGGCGTTGATGTGGAGTTGACGGGCGACGATCTCAATCCCAGAAAGCTTCGCGTTGACTTCGATGACCGGACTACCATCGTGAGCGACAAGGGCGACCAACACGCTTTCAACGAGCAAGGAATCGCCGTGGAAGGCTACCAGAAATCCAACCTCAAAGGCGAGGGATTGAAGGATCTACGCTATGGCGTGCTCGTTAAGGACATCACTCCTGAATTCAAATCCGTGAGACTTCAGGTCTTCGACGTTAAAAACGGCAAACCAAACAGTGCACAGTTTTCTTTACCCACACTCGACACCGGCAAGAAACCGATCAATAGCCGTGCTGGTTTTGAAGAGACAGAAACTTTCCCGCCGCCAGGCTGGGAGCTGAGCGTCCTGTCCAGCAATATCTGTCGCCCGGACCCAGCCGCCGCTCTCACAGGTTCACGGGGCCTGCTCTGTCAGGACCTCCAGAGTGCGCGAGGGACACTGATCCGCGCAGGGCTGCGCTTTGCCTTGCTCGCCAACCGCTCGCCCGTCCGCCCTATGTCGTGGCGCTTGAGGGCGAATATCAAGCCTGCAGAACTCCAAATGGACAGGGGACGGGTGATTCATCCGTTGGCCTTCTTGGCAGACAGCGATGTGGTGGCTGCCGCCTGTTTGCGGAAGATTCGTAGCGATAAACTCGTCGCGGGCGTCTTGATTCGCAACGCGGATGGGTTGTTTAGGGAAAGAATCGACGTGAGCGAGGGAGAAATTTTCAGGGATGGCCAGGTCAGATGGGAACTTGAGCTGGTCAGATTGGGCACCCGGCAAACGACTGCCGTATTGCGACTGGACAACAAGCTGGTGGCGCGGATCAACGGCGACACCGCGAGCGTCGAGCCCGATGCCGGCTGCGTGGGGATTTTACATAGGCACAGCGACTTACAGATAACGCTGCATGTCGATCAATTACTCCTGACAGAAACGCCGCGATAGCGGAACCAAAGACATAAGTGAGCTATGCCGAGAAATTTGAAACGACACCGAAACCAGAAAGGAATAACTACCATGGCAACCCAAACTGCCCCCACATTGACTGTCGTCCCCCCTCTGGGGACGCCGGGTCAAATGACGCCCGTTCAAATCAAAAACATCATCACCGGACCGGAAATCCTCGATGACATTATCGCGAACTTGAAAACGGAGGAGGACAAAGCTGAAGACGAGTTCTACAAATCGCTCGCCAACGACCTCGCCACGGCGCCACTCAAGGTGCAGGCGATCGACAAATACGAAACCTTCCAAGCCAAAAAGAAAGCGCTGTTAGCAAAAGAGGAAGCTGCAAACGAGCTGGAGCCGTTCCTTCAGCGACTCATCGACGAGTTGAAGGTCAGAGAGCGGCCTGCGTTGATAGCCGTCATCCGCGACGAACTCGCTCGACTGCAAGCGGAGGCCGAGTCCGAGAAAGATAAGGTCGAAGTGATTGAGGATCAGAAAAAAAGGCTGACGAAATTGCGAGACGAGCTGGAAAAGCCCACGTCAGCGACGAAGAGCAAGAAGCAATAGAGGGGCGCCATGCGATTCTTAAGTGCGCGGGTTTCTCTAGGGATGCCAGTTATGCCGTTCCGTTGGCGATTCGAGCTTCTCGAAGCCAAAATGAAACTCGACGAAACGGTCCGTCGCCATGGCTTGCGGTGCCCATAGTTACTGAAAGGTCGGGATGAGTTTTTTAACGAAAAAACAACCGTTGCCAAGGAGTCCCTATGTATCTGGCAAGCCCAGCTAACCTTGGGCAGCCTGAGCCGAGTCAAGTTCGGCCGGGGCAAACGTTGCCTTACCGCGAGGCACTACAGGAGACCGAGCGCCGGCAGCGGGAGGAGTACGAACGCGATTGCCAAGGCATCGACTTGCTTAAAACACTCGAACGCGTTGCACTCTCGCCCTTGGAGCGAGTGCGGCGCGCAGAACAGGTGCTCAAGCTTGTGCCAGATCTGTTTCGATTGAAACGCATTCTCGCGGAGCGTGTTCGGTCCGGCAGGATGCCGCCTGCGCAAGCCAGTGCCGTGATGGCCGGCAACTTGCGGCGGCTGGCATTCCCGGCTGGATACGCTCTGCTGAACGAGCCGCATGAACTTGCTCGTGCACGCTGCGCGCTGAGCAAGGCACGCTGGGAATTCATGGTGTGGCAGCGGACTGGGCGCATCCCAGGCGAACGTCGGTTACTGCATGGCCGCCTGGGTGAACCGCCGGTGCCGCGCGGTTGTCGCCGCAACCCAATCGATGCCCGGGCCGCCGCGATCATCGCCGCGGCGCAGAATCAATCACAACCTCTCGACCTGCGGGGACGCGAGTTGGTACGCGCGATTTGCCGGACTTATTTCCCATCGGAGGGAGGCAAAGTTTCCGGCGTGCAATTTATCGAGCCTCTGCCTGGCTTGGAAACGCAGTCGGAAGGCGCCGGGGCGACAGCCAGAGGTTTAATTCGCGTTGGTCGTTATTTTGTGGAGAACACGAACGATCAGCTTTTTGCCCGCCGCGTGCTACAGGTCGGGCACGAGCTGAGGCACATCGATCAGTGGCGCGCTGGCATGGTCGGGCCGGCGAAAAAAGCCGAGCGCGAATTTCTCGCGCACTTCTGGGTTTCCACGACGCCCGAACTGCCGGGCACCGGCTGTATGCCGCACGCTACGCGAGTCAACGTCATCGACGCCGCGCTCGGTAATTTTAACTGCCTCACCGCGCCTGACCGCGCGCGGTACGCGCAGCAACAGGCGACGCTGCTGAGGTTGAGACTCCAGGAACAACGCGCCAGCGGTCGTGCCGCCACGCAGCCGCCCGCGGCTTGCGTCCGATCCCATTGAATTGCGTCGACACTGAAACGAAAGGACAAGCATGTATTTCAGAACCAACGAAAGACTCAGCTTGGAATTATTATGCAAACTGAATACGCCGCACGGATTCTAAAACTCCGGCTGCCTGAGCAGAACGCGCTGAAGAACACGCCAGAACGCTGCTCGGCTGATCCCGTTAAGCTGGAGACTATCGGACGCTCTGTCGGCGAACAGGTTCGAATCAAACGAAAGGACGATCCGCGTTTCTTTGCTCTTTACACGATAAAACAGGCCAACCCAGACGCTGACCTGCGTGATCATAGGCGAACCGATGTCGTTCGCGCCGGACAGGCGGGTCGGGAGCGGCTGGGCACCAGCGCTGCCATCGAAGCAACAGTCCAAGCAAATGTAGTCGATGCTGTGCCCCAGCCTGCAGAGCCCGATGGCACTAAGTTCTTTGAAATTGCCGATGACGATGAGAAGCAATCCTACTTCGTAGCTATCGCGCCACATGGAGGGGAGATCGAGGAACACACGGACGAAGAGGCAGCGGAGACCGTCCGGCAACTAACCGAGGCCGGTTTTCCAGGGTCGCTTTGGCTATGCAAAGGCTTTGGCGATGCGGCCAAAGGTGCCTTTGACCGCTGGCATATCACCTCCACAGATCTGAATCCGGCGTCCTTCCCACTACTCCAGGCACTTATGTCGCGGCCGTTCTGCTACGCGGTCGCCTTTCATGGCTTCCACCGTCGACACAACGAAGCTGATGTCTATATCGGTGGAGCGGCGTCACGGTCATTGAAGGCAACTATTAAGGTAGCATTGAATGACTTGGATTTGCCCATTAAAGTCAAGATCAGCACCCGTCATGACAGTCCCAAGTTTCAGGGATTTAGTGCGGAGAACATCACCAATCGGTTAGCCACGCGCGGCGGCATTCACCTCGAACAATCCGCTCAAGCCAGGAAATACCATCTGGAAATCGCGCGTGCAGTAGCTCACGCATTTGTCTCCCAATTGCGGTTTTTGTTTTGCGTTTTTGTTCAAGCTCTCGAGACGGAACGTATCAAGAGGAAAGCCGAGTTCGTCCAGGCGCTCAGCAGCGGCCTCGCCGCCGCGCCGCTGAATGTAGAACGCGCGATCGATGACTATAAAGTCTGGAAGGCAACAGACGACGTGCTCGCAGCAAGAGTCCAGACCGCTGAAGAACCGCAGTCATTCGGCGAGTTGGAGAAGCCCCCGCTCACAGGATCGAGGAAGAAAAAAGGATGAGCCATGTACATCCGCACAAACGAAAGGTCGATCTATGGATCATCGGGTTCATATATTGGCCAACCTGCGCCAGTCAGTGCGATCCAGTGCCCTGGGTATAAGCGAGGCGAAATCGAGAAATCGAGATCTGAACAGGGAATTCTCTTGGCTGACGTAATAAAACTCCCGCGCGGCCTCTTAATCGCAGACTTCGGCGCTGGGTTGAGCAATATCAAGGAATCCGCCAGACAGGATAAACTATTGCAGGACTGGCTCCGCGCCTCCAAGTCTGATCTCTACTCAATATTCCTTCGCATCTACGGTTACAGCGACTGTGTCGGCAAAAACAACGTAGAGCTCAGGAAGAAGAGGGCTCAGCAAGTGAATGCGTTGCTTGGTAAGGATCTGCAGTCGCGCGTTCTCTTTTCTGGCCCTGCACCAGTTGGAGAATACGTTGCGGACAATGAGACCAGAGAAGGTCGCGCTAGGAATAGAGGGGCCCTGATCGAGCTGTCACGACTTCCCGAAGAGGTGATTAAGATTACCGAGCCGAAACAACCACCGCCCCCGCCGCCACCGCCCCCACCGGCGCCCCGGCGCCCGACCTGTTGGCCACACTGTCCACCACCTCCTCCACCGCCTCCTCCTATTGTTCCGAAACCGCCTATTCCTCCTACGGGCTTCCCGTCTTGGCGCTGGCGTCCACCCGGCGTAACCACTTCCCTTCCACCCTCCGACCCTAGCGGGCCGTCGTGGGTGTGGGGGCCCATCGGGCTCGCGGCTACCGCGCTCGGGACGGTCGTTACAATCGGCGTCCGCCGCCTGAGCAACGCGGAGTTGGCGGACATCATTGATGCGGCATGGCTTGTCTTTCAACTCGAGGGCGGAAGACCACTCGCGACCATTATCGGCATGGCGGGGGAGGCTGCAGCAGAAAAGCTCATGTCTCGTGTGCTCGGGGTGGATGCCGCGAAAATCCTAAATCTGAACACCCTGAGAACGAGCTTCCCGGTCGCAGACCTCATCTCGCCGCGTGGGTTGTCCTCGGTCAAGGTGAAAGGATTGCTCGGCATGAGGGTGGGCGCAGCCCGTCATGCATCCCTCGCCCTCGAATACATCCAAGACCTCGTCGACCTTGCAGCCCCTGGCCACCCCAAGGCGAAAAGAAAGCTTGCCAAGGCGGCGTCGCTCTTGTTCGATAATCGCGGCATGCTCAAGGCGCGTGGCGCGTGGCCAACTGCCTTCATCCCGCGCTCGGTTGCGGATGTGGAGCGCTACATTCGCGGCAATACAAAGCTCTTCATTCCTCACGATCACGTCCAATTGGTCAAGCGAACGATCGGCTCGGTGCTCAATCGGCGTGTCGATCCGCGAACTGGAGACATCAGGCTTCCAGTCGGCACCAACCCCGTTGTTTGGGTGAACTCGTTTGTGGACCGAATCCATTCGATCGGCATAACGAGTTCGGACTTCGACGTGTTGCTTGAGGCGACAAAGCATATACCCAAGGAGCAGATCCCTCGCCTGCAGCGAGAACGAGATAGGCTCTTGGGGCTTCGGCGCCGAGGGCCCTGATCATGCCGCCGGTCGTTCCTTCACATTGAATATGTCCGTTGCTTATGGTCTTACAATGTTCCGGCCCTATAGCCGGATCGCTCCATTCTATGATTGCACAGTTGGGGTGGAGTTTTTCCTGCGAGTGCGACAGGCGTTTTCCAAATTGGTGCCACGGTATGGAATCAGGTTCCGCTCGGCTGCCGACATCGGCTGCGGGACAGGACTGTTTGCATGCTATTTGAATCAGTGCTGGGGCGTGCCAGTCTACGGGGTCGATCGATCTCTGGAAATGTTACGCCAGGCGAGGCGCAATTGTCCGACCGCGGGCGTGTGCTTTCTGCAGCAGGACATTCGCTGTCTCGCGCTGCCATCCCAGGTCGATTTGATTACGGCAAATTTCGATACGCTCAATCATCTGAAGTTGCCGCAGGATTTGCGTCGAGCATTCGAGCGGGTTGCCGCCAATTTGCGGCCGAACGGCCATTTTTATTTCGATATTCTCACGCCGTGCCAGCCGCTCAACGGTTACCGGGTCTATGTGGGCGATCGTTGCCGCGTCGGCAGCTGGCTACAACAGCGAGTTCGCTGGGATCCACGCCGTCGCTTGCTGCGAATGCACGCCGTGCAGCGTCGCGTCGGCTCATGCCGGCCCGCCGTAGAGCGGATCACCGAACGTGCCTATAGCGCGACGGAGCTTGGAAAATGGCTGGCGAAGGCCGGATTTACCATTCGCGGCGTGCACGATGAAGCGACGCTGCGTAGCGCAGTCGGTTGTCCGCCGCGAATTATCGTGGTGGCGCAAAAAGCGCCTGACAGGGCGAAATCAAACTGAAAGGAGGACGAAAATGTATGTGACAAATGCAGGCATTGGTGAGCGGCCGCTAGCGGCGCTGAATGGCTCGCATTTTGGCGAAAATCCGCGGCTCACGACACCAGCGAGCACCGTCGCAATTTACATTGCAGTCGAGGGAACGAAACAGGGCAAATTCAAGGGCGAGAGCCCAGTGATGGCATTCAAAGACCAAAGCCGCGTTTTGAAATTCAGTTACGGCGTGGTGTCTCCGCGCGACCTATTCACTGGCCAAGCTAGCGGCAAACGCCAGCATAAGCCGATCGTCATCACCAGGGAACCAGGCGCAGCTTCGCCGCAGTTTCTTACAGCGTTGGTAACAAACGAAGTGCTGAAGCCAGTCGTGATCAAGTTCCTGCGTGGGAACGTCAACACGGGCGTCAGCGAAGTGCAGCAGATTATTACACTGACTAATCCCAGCATTTCAGACTTCCGGCAATATGTTGGCGACGATGGTCGCTGGCTGGAAGATGTGGCTTTTACTTTTCAGCAGATACAGATCGATAACAGACCAGGCAAGACCACGGCGGTTGATTCGTGGATGGCTGGGGCAGGCTGAGGGGTCTACTTTCGCATGAAACCAAGGTAGAAGAAGTCAAGAAGAGAAGGGCATGGACAACGGAAGGCTGAAAAACTCTTAGAACAGGTACTACTCAAATGCCGTCTTTATCTCCCAAGGAAGTAGACAGTGATACGCTTAACCGTCTTGCTGAAAACGAGAGGCACTTCCATACTATTCAAGCCGGTGTACGTGGCCTCGCGTCCACTTGGGTACTCGCGGCTTTCGCCGGTATCGCTACACTTTTACAGCAGTCGAAGGATGTTACTTGGCTATTTCGTCCCTTCGCGCTAATTATCGTCATCTGCCTAATGGCGAACATTGGCCTTTCCGTTCTATGGATCATTGACCAATTGGTATACCAACGCCTCTTCAACACAAACTACATTGCCGGACTGCGACTTGAGCAACAATTCTCGTTCATTCCGCCAGTGCGTGCTATCCAAGCCCTTACGACTCGAGGAAGGAGCATCGCATCCTGGGTCAAGTTTTTCTATGTAGGACCGATTCTTGTTTTTGCCGCAACCGCCTTGGTTGCTGCCATCATTCCGAACACGACCGGCTCAATTAATCTGCAAGGCACTGCAATGGCTATGGGCGCATTGCTCACTCTAGCACCACTTCCGTGGGTGGTTTGGCAAGCTCGTGGAGTATCTTTCTTTCGTTTGGCCGCTTCACTCCCAGGTGATTATTCCGAAATTTTAAAAGCGAAGAATTGCCTAACGATTATTGATAGTCATGTACAATGGCTGAATGATGTGCATGCGAACGTGGAGAAGTAGAGCAAGAATATCGGCAAAGTTGGCACGGCCTAACAACCCACTCGACCCGACGCCTCGATAGCATGTTCCTCGCGGCGCCTCGTGGCAGCGTAATTTGAATGCTAAATGCTCGGCGCCAGGTTAATTCGGCCGTTAGATCGATAACGTATTTGTTAACAATTTCCCGTAACGGAAATCAATTCTCATCACAAATAGCTCCGATTCGTTTGATACCCCTCCACTTCTGAATCTGCGAGCGAGCTATGGAGGCGATTGCGCAGAGGGCCATTACAATCGCATCGGCCCCTTATGGCAACATCTGATTCAAAGTCAATTGGCTATCACCACTTGTGCCAGGGTGTACGCCTCCATGGTGCTGAATACGCTACCAACGCGAGAGTCGTTGCTCTGCGGTCCTGTCCGGTCTTAGACTTGTTCATGCGGCCCATTCAGCACAGAGGAGTTCAGCCTGTTGCAAGACTAGTTTTGTTGCTTCGTCTTGCAGATCGGGCGGGTAGCCATGCTTGCGAAGGATACGTTTGACTAAGACTTTGATTTTGGCGCGGGCGCTTTCGCGGAGAGTCCAGTCGATGGTTACGCTCTTGCGGACTTGTGTGACGAGCTCGGTCGCGATGACTTTGAGCAAATCTTTGCCCATAACTTCCAAGGCGCTGTTATTTGCGGCGAGTGCGTCATAGAACGCGACTTCTTCGTCGTTCAGACCGAGATCGACGCCGCGCTGATCGGCTTCTTTTAATTGTTTAGCTAGCTTGATCAGTTCTTCGATAACTTCCTGCGTCGCGATCGCTCGGTTGTGATAAGCGTTGAGGGTCTTTTTCAACATTTCGGAAAACTCGCGGCTTTTGACAAGGTTTCGCTTTGAGCGCACTTTGATTTCGTCGCCTAACAACTTCGCGAGCAATTCGGCGGCGACATTCTTGTATTTGAGGCCACGAACTTCAGCGAGGAACTGATCGGAAAGGATGCTGATATCGGGCTGCTTCAGGCCGGCGGCTTGAAAGACATCGATGATTTCGCCTTCAGGCGCGATCGCCTTTGCAACTAATTGCCGGACAGCGTGGTCGAGTTCGTCCGTTGTCTTGCGCAGGCCGCGCGGTCTCGCCAGCGCGATCTTGACCTGCTGAAAGAAGCCAATGTCGTCGCGAATTTTGATTGCTTCGTCGGTTCCGGCGCAGAGGGCGAATGCTTGGGATAACTCCGTCACGATCTGAACGAAACGATCTTTGCCATCTTTCTGTTTCAGGATGTGTTCTTGTGCGCCAGGAAGCAGCGACACCTTCTCAGCTGGCGTGCCCGTATGCCACTTCGACCAATCGAACCCGTGCATCATGCCGCAGGCGATCTCGTGTTTTTCGAGCATCACAGCGATAGCTTTCGCTGTGTCGATGCTCGGACTGCCTTTGCCGCCGCTTTGCGTGTACATCGCGAGCGCGTATTTGAGTTGATCGGCAAGGCCAAGATAATCGACGACAAGTCCGCCGGGTTTGTCGCGGAAGACGCGGTTCACACGCGCGATCGCTTGCATGAGTCCATGCCCACGCATGGGTTTATCGACATACATCGTGCTTAGCACAGGCGCGTCGAACCCGGTTAACCACATGTCGCGAACGATCACAATCCTGAATGGGTCTTTCGGATCTTTGAAACGCGCGGCGAGTTTGCGGCGCTTCTCTTTATTTCGGATGTGCTGTTGCCAATCGGGGCCGTCTTCGGCACTGCCTGTCATGACGATTTTGAGCACGCATGACTTTCCGGCGTCGTCATCGTTAGGGCCGCTCGTCCATTCGGGACGCAGCTTGATGATCGCGTTGTACAGCTCAACGCAGATGCGGCGGCTCATGCAGACAATCATCGCTTTGCCTTCCATCGCTTCGAGGCGGCGCTCGTAGTGCTTCACGAGATCGGCAGCGATGAGGCCGATGCGTTTCGGATTTCCGACCAGTGCTTCGAGTGCGGCCCATTTTGTTTTGAGTTTCTCTTTCCGAGTCAGCTCTTCGCCTTCCGTGATCTCCTCGAATTCCTTGTCGATCTTCGGGAGTTCGCTTGCGTTGAGTGCGAGTTTAGCGACGCGGCTTTCGTAATAGATAGGAACGGTTGCCTTATCGGCGACCGCACGCTGGATGTCGTAGATGCTGATGTAATCGCCGAACACTGCGCGTGTGTTTGCGTCGGTTTTCTCGATGGGAGTTCCGGTGAAACCGATAAAAGAGGCGTTCGGCAGTGAGTCACGAATGTTTCGCGCAAGCCCATCGATCAAATCGTACTGGCTACGATGTGCTTCATCAGCAATGACAAGGATGTTGCGGCGATTTGAAAGTAATGGCGCTTTCCCAGTGGCTTCTTCGGGCGCGAACTTCTGCATCGTCGTGAAAACGACTCCGCCGCTCGCAACATTAAGAAGTTCGCGGAGGTGTCTAACCGATTCGGCTTGGACTGGCGTCTGCCTGACGATTTCATGGCAGCGCTGAAACTGGCCGAAAAGTTGATCGTCGAGATCGTTCCGATCAGTGAGAAAAACCAGCGTCGGATTTTCCATTGCCGGATGTTCGATGATGCAGCCAGCATAGAAGAGCATCGACAGACTCTTGCCAGAACCTTGTGTGTGCCAGACGACGCCGACGCGGCGATCGCCAGGCTTTCCGCCTTCCATTTTGCCGGCCCAATAAGTGCCAGGCACTTCCGCCGTGCGGTACTTTGCTGTGGCGCGAATCGTCTCATCGACCGTAGCCTTGACGGCGTGAAACTGATGATAGCCGGCGATGACCTTATTAACTGCTCCGCTGTCTAGATCGTCTTCGAAAGCGATAAAATTGCGGATCAAATCAAGAAGGCGCCGCTTCTCGAACACGCCGCGAACGAGTGTCTCCAATTCGAGCGCAGTAGCCGGCGCATCAAATTCACCCTCAATGGTGCGCCAGACTTTGAACCATTCCTGATTTGCGGTGAGCGAGCCGATGCGCGCTTCGAGTCCATCAGAGACAACCGTCACTTCGTTGTAGTGCATCAACGAAGGAATCTCCTGGTTGTATGTTTGGATCTGGTTGTACGCAGCAGCGAACCATTTATCGGTATCTTCTGGAATCTTCAGCTCGATAATTCCGAGCGGCATGCCGTTGATGAACACAACAATGTCCGGCCGGCGATTGTTCTGGCCTTCAATGACCGTGAATTGGTTCACAGCCAGCCAGTCGTTCGCGTCGGGATTGTCGAAATCAATCAGGCGGACATGGTCGCCCGCGATGCTTCCGTCATCGCGGCGATATTCAACCGGGACGCCATCGCGCAACATGCGATGGAACGCGCGATTGTTGCTGACAAGCGAGGGCGCGTCGTGTCGAAGAATTTTGCGCAGCCCTTCTTCGCGTGCATCGCTCGGGATTGCGGGATTCAGTCGTGTGATGGCATCACGCAACCGACCGAAGAGAATGACATCTGTGAACGACTTCCGCTCTGCAGCGATTTCGCCGGGCGCGAGATGTGGTGCTTGGGCGGTTGCGTACCCGAGTTGCTTAAACCAATTCAGCGCGGCTTCTTCGACAACAGCTTCGTTTAAGCTCATGCGGCAGGGACGGCACGGCGGCGCGTGGCCCAGTAAACGAAATTTAGGAAATGGTCAGTTTTTCCCAGATCGCGAAATCCACAACGTGCTCGCAGCCGGTCCAGAATTTCACAATATCGTTGATAGTCATCTGCACTGAAACTAGCCGGGGCTGGGAATGATCCTTGTCCCAGCTTCTCTAAACTGGTTGTGGGATTCTTGTTTAACACCGCAAATTTTTCTGGGCGCAAGGTATTGCATATCTCAGTAAAAACGTTTGGGCCGAGACCCTGAATTCGCTGAATCCATTTTTGCCCCAGTTGATACATCTGAAGTGGAGTTCGATTTAGGTTTTGACTGATCTCTCGGATCATCTCCTGCATCTTCGCATACTGTGGAATGACCTTGTTCTTTGAGCGAAACACGCTACCGGAATGCCACAACTTCGTTTTACCTCGCTCCCCAACAAGTCTGCTGTAGATCGCTTGGAACCTATTTTCTCCAATGTCGATAGAGCCGGCTAGCTCAGAACGGATCAGTTCTCGTGCTTCTCGGTAGGCTCTTGTCCTCTTTCGAAAGTCAGCTTTTTCTTTTGCGCTGTTCTTATAGCGCTTCAGAAATACGCCAAGGGTCGCCTGATCGAGTGATACGATTTCAGATAACTCTTCCTTAGTGTTTTTTTCGATTTGCTGACGCGCTTTACGAACAACGCTGTATTCGCTTTCGTACTTCAACAGATCCCCAAATGTTGGCGTAAAGCAGCGCTTATCGGAGACAATTTCTTTTTCGATGGCGGCGCAGCGACGTGCCAAATCGCTCGCCAATGTATCGACATAGGTGCCTGACACTTCGATATTATCTGAGAGGCCGCCATTTGTGACGTTTGCTGAGCCGACGAGTACGCGCACGCGTTGAGGGTCCATGAAGCGATAGAACTTTGGATGATACGTCGACCGAGGCGCAGGCTTGAACATCAGCAAACGACAGCCTTGGTACGACTTGTGCAAATTGAATAACTCCTCGATCGCCTGGGGCTCAGTCAACCAAAAGTCAGTACCGACGACGAGAGTAAGTTTACCGCCGCGGGCGACGAGTTTTCGGAGATCAGCTAGGATATGGCGAAGGCCACTTTGTTTCAGGAATGCGACGGCGAGGAAAACATCATTACTTCTATTGATCCACTCTTTTAGACACCCGCGGTGGCGCTTCGACGTTAGATTTGAAACAAGGTCAATCACAAGCTGCGCATCTATCAACGGCCCTTTCGTTCACGTAGAACTTGGGTCCGGCTCGGTGACGCGATAAATGTTCAAGCCGGGTTTTAACCTTGTCGTGTCGGAACGCCCGATGCCTACTTCCGATCCAATAACAGCTGACTCGACCTCCGCATCATTTATCTGAAGCGACTCGACGATCTGTTCATCGAAGTCCACATGAAGGTCTATCGCGATGCGATCATTCTTATGAAGTTCGGCATCCTCGATGACAACGCTGAAAGCGTGCTTCCACACGTGCTTTGTTTTACCGACGAACCGGTACTGCTTTGGAACAGGAAATATTCGCCCGGTTTGATAGAAAAGCGGTTTTACATATTTCAGTGGCCACTTATGGGCATTTACGCCGCGAAGTAGTCGAAAAAGGTCCCAAGTAGTTATCAGCCCGAGATTCAGTTGAAGAGCATTGTCTAGAATTTCCTTTCGGAACGGCATATCGTTGTCGCGATCAAGCGGAGGCAGCATGCGCTGATGATTAATGATCGTAAGGCCACGTACATCAGCGCGATTGTTCTCTTGGATGTAAATGAAGGCGTGCTTCTGTGCCTGTAGAGCTTCGGCATCGGCCGGCTTACCGGCGATGCCCTTTACGTCAACCACTAGCGCCGGAGACTCATCGTGAATCCGTAAGTCCTCTCGTAAAGAGAAGTCTTTCCCCGCCGCCTTCATTTCTTCGTCGACGTCCACAACGTCTTTAAAGCCTAAGACGTCGAGACTTGTCTTAACAGCGGCTACAAGCTTTTCTCCCGTTTCGAGCAAGAGGTCGTAGAGGAATTGATTCGTCGCACGCTCTGAAGCAATTGCTGCCTCTAGTTCTCGAACTTTCTCTGCTGCATCATTCTCGACGGCCGAGATTGACTGAACTTTCTGCATTACTGAAGGCAGCTCGTACTCAACTCGGTGGACCCACTTCCGTCCCTCGGCTTCCGGAAAGAGTGCGGGCGCGAGATCAGGTAGGATCGCCTTGAAGAATGCTGCAAGAAAGCCCGCCTTGTCCTGCAGCCGAGGGAAAATAAAAATCCACCCCTTCTTTGATTTCTCTGGTGGCGCGATGCACGCGGCGACGGTCGCTCCGTACTTATTCGTTGCCAACGTGACCCATCTTTCTTTGATGTCGTAGCTCGGCTCGAGAGTGCACTTGAACGTCGCATTGCCGATGTGCTCTTGAAGAAGTCTACCAAGCGGCCACTCCGGGTGAGTAACCGTCACCTCTGTACCGTAATCGGAATCTATGGCGATGCTCGATGCCGCCGAGAGGAAGCTCCAGTTGTCCCAGTGAAGCTCTCTCTCGACATGAAAGTTGTGACTGAACCGCTGCGCGAGTACAAGGTTCTGCCTATCGCGAGGCTCTGCGAAGATGACGAACGCCCCGCCGTTGTTCAGGATCAGGTCTAGCCGTTCATGAACCATACGCATTGTGCGCGGTCGTGGATCAATTTCTCCGTGGCTACACTTCGCCCACCAATCGAGCTCTTCCATCGGAGTCACTTTGTCGGCTGGCGCGGCCGGCAAGGTTTTCGGTGCCTCAAGGTCGATCACGAATAGCTCTTGCTCGGTATAGTTAGGCAGAGACGCTTTTATCACTACCGGTTCGTAGTGGCTTCCTTTGCCGACTTGATATGGAGCCCCAAACGTCCCAGAGGTCACGTTGTATCCTTCAGCTTGAAGTGTTTTCTCTACATCGTCGTCCAGATCGATCAACAGAATCTTCGGCTTAGCGAACTTGATCTGCGGCCCGGCTGGCGACTCCTCCGCTTTAACAGGAGTCGACTTATCGCGGTCAGGTTTCCGTCGAAGCATCGGTGATACTTAGGTTAATCGCAGTTGGCCGGTAAGGAGTCTCGGTAGTAGCGCATCACGAATAGTTGCGAGCGTGCGTGATTGATCTTCTAGAACTCGGATTTGTTTGTCGAATGGTGAAGCTAATCGCTCGTACGCTGTAACGAGTTCCGTCGGCGGGATAATGAACGGCAGTTCCGAAAAATCTTTCTTGTTGATGGAACCAAAGACAGTTCCCTCGGCTTCGAACCTCGCAAAATCCGACTCGAAATTTTCCATCGCGTAATAGGTGAACGAACTTGCCCCGCTCTTATGTCGGATGGCAGCGACGCCACGGCCAATGCAGCATTCTTCGTCTGCCATGTTGATGTCGCCAACAGGCGCGCGGACACTAACGAGCGTATCGCCTGGCTTGGCACGGCGCGTAGGTGCGGCGCAGAAGACGCGCCGCGTAGGAAAACGAAATCCGAAATCAGCACGGCCTTGGTAGAAGGGAAGACCTTTTCCTTCTTCGTTGTAGGTCTCTCCAGGAGGGGACTGACCCATCGTTAAATCGAAACTGTCGCCGACTTCGCCTACCCGCCAGCCATTGGAAATTGGGCCGAGCTCTGAATCTTCGAACTCGTTCGGGAAGAGAGCGGCGGTGGCAGGGTCGAGGCCGATGGGCTGGCGGCCGTCGAGTTTGGCGCGGACGGGGTCGAAATCGACGAACCAGCTTTGGAAGATCGCCCGCGCCATCGCCTCCAGCGTCGCGTTCATCCGCCGGTTCAACTCGATCTTGTCGTCCAGCGCGCCAAGCACCGCTGCGATCGCTTTTTGTTCGGGGAGCGGCGGATGAGGAATTGGTAATGCCTCAAGGAGCGGGATGCGAAGATTACTAACAGTTGAACCAGTTCCTTCGTTCACTCGAATCTCACGCTGAACCGCATCCGATTGGATTGAATACAGTAGAAAACGTGCGTCGCACTTTTGCGGATCGGGCCGAAGCATAACCATTCGTTGGCCAAGGCAACATCGAAGGCCGTCGGGAATCATGCACACTTCGCCCATAGGTGCTTCCCGTGTCAGAACTAGGTCGCCCGCGCGAACGCGCGCACGCCGGCTCCGCTTCTCGTAGTGAGTTTCGTCTGTATAACTCGGTGAACTAAGATCGAGACGTCCATCGCGAATGTTCTGATTGCGGAGAACAACTACGCCGCTGTTGGTCCAAAGAGGTGTTGAGTGTGGGCAATCGGCAATCTCTTCGCACAACTCCGAAAGGCTGTTAGTTTGCCAGCCATTAACCATAGCCAATAGTTGCAAGGTTAGCTTTAATTGCCCGCTCAAGTTCTGTTGCCTCGCCGAACTGCGCATTTAGGTCGTTAACTAAGCGTGTCATTTTCTCGTCAAATGGTTCCCCTTCGTCTTCGAGTTCCTCAGCGCCAACGTAGCGCCCGGGTGTTAGCACGTAATCGTGCTGCGCAATTTCGTCAGTAGTTGCAGACTTGCAGTAACCGGGAACGTCGGCGTATTCGCGTACTTCTAGATGCGGGTTGCGCAGCGGATCGTCGGTGCCACGCCAGGCGTGATAGGTTTGCGCGATGCGCTGGGTTTCTTCGTCGCTTAATTCGCGATGAACGCGATCGACAAGGTGACCGAGTTTGCGCGCGTCGATGAAGAGTGTCTGTCGGCGACGATCACGCCAGCGTGACGCTGGACCCAGTTTTTCTCCATTTGCTCCTGCGGCTTTGTTTTTTCTCAAGAACCAAAGGCAGACCGGGATCTGAGTTGAATAAAAGAGCTGGCCGGGAAGGGCGACCATGCAGTCGACGAGATCGGCTTCGATGATGGCGCGCGGATTTCGCCTTCGCCGCTTTGATTCGAGGACATGCTGCCATTGGCGAGGACGAAGCCGGCCATTCCGGCGGGCGCGAGGTGATAGATGAAGTGCTGTACCCAGGCGAAGTTGGCGTTGCCGCGCGGGGGCAGGCCGAACTGCCAGCGCGCGTCGTCGTCTTTGCGGAACCAGTCGGAGTCGTTGAAGGGCGGATTGGCGAGGACGAAGTCGGCGCGGAGATCGGGATGGAGATCGCGCCGGAAGGTGTCGGCCTGCTCTTCGCCGAGATCGGCTTCGATGCCGCGGATGGCGAGGTTCATCATGGCGAGGCGGCGCGTGGTGGCGTTGCTTTCCTGGCCGTAGATGCTGATGTCGCCGAGCCGGCCGCCGTGGGCTTCGACGAATTTTTCCGATTGCACGAACATGCCGCCAGAACCGCAGCAGGGATCGTAAACGCGGCCTTTGTAGGGAGCGAGCATCTCGACGAGGAGTCGCACGACGCTCTGCGGGGTGTAGAACTGGCCGCCTTTCTTGCCCTCGGCGCTGGCGAACCGGCTAAGGAAGTATTCGTACACGCGGCCGAGGATGTCTTTCGAGCGATTTGCCTTTTCGCCTAAGCCGATCGTACCGATGAGGTCGATTAATTCGCCGAGGCGATTTTTGTCGAGCGCTGGGCGGGCGTAATCTTTCGGCAGGATGCCTTTGAGTCGCTGGTTGTCGCGCTCGATTGCGACCATGGCGTCATCGACAATCTTGCCGATGGTCGGCTGCTTCGCGCTATTCTGAAGATGGGTCCATCGCGCTGCGGGGGGCACCCAGAAAATATTCTCGGCGCGGTACTCGTCGGGATCTTCGGGATTTGCTCCGGCGTATTCGCCTTCGCCTGCCATTAGCTTCGCATGGTGTTCTTCGAAGCTGTCGGAGATGTATTTGAGGAAGATCAGGCCTAGGACGACGTGCTTGTATTCGGCCGCATCCATGTTGGAGCGCAGCTTATCGGCGGCGAGCCAAAGCTTAGCTTCAAAACCGATGTTAGCGGAGTTGTTAGTCTTGTCGTTGTTCGAACGCGCACGAGCCATCAGTCCGGCAGAGATTAACCGAAATTTTTTCGATGAGAAGCCTCCTTTCCGTTTTTTCGCTACGGCGACGCGGGTCGCATTTGTTTAAAAATTTCCGAGGCTCGTTACCGGTTGCGCCATGACATTAGCGGGAGGCCCCCCCGGCGTCTCTCGGTCACATGCGCAAAGCAAACCAATCTCGTGATCGACAATTCTCCCGACCTCGTGAAGCACCGAATCGAGCCTTGGGATTATAGAGGGTCAGTGAGGCTGTCGCCGCTGTCATTACGTTTGCGCATGGCATCCCGAACTTCGGACTGGACGGAATCGGGTACCCGCCAGCTGTTCAGTTCATCAAATGAAATAGGGAGAGTGCAGTCAGGATATTTTCGGAGGAGATATTCACGAACGTCCTCAATCGTGAAGTCATACTTCTTTGGCGGTGGACAGGTCTGAACGGCAAGCGCAAGCTGCCGCGGCAGATCGAGTATGAGTCGTTCTGGCGAATGCCTGCGCGAGCTGTACGGCGGTTCTTTTGAATCAAGAAGTTCAGTCTGATAAAATTCGAGGAGCGAATCTGCTTGATTCTTATTTAGAGCCGCGACCACGACGGAGAGCGCTCGCAAAACGTGTGGCCGAACAGGATGTACGGGTTGTTTAAAGCAGTTGAAAGACACTCTGATCCAAAAATCTATGTCGTCCCCTTTGGGGATAATAGGGGTGCTTTCTATTAATGATTCACTGACGGATTGTATGACGCTGGCGTCGTTAGTTGAGGACACCGGCGTCACGGATTTCGCGACGCAGACATCATCTGTGCCGTGAGCGTCACCCTTCTCTTTACAATGTGTGGGTACACAGATTCTGTAAATATTTGTGCCACGTCTTCCTTGGTTTCGAAGAATTCTTAATTCGCCGTCTCGCTCCACGGTGCTAAGCCAACGCTGAAGATTCCGCCTGGACATGCGCGCTTTCCGCGCCAGCGTCGGAACGGCAGGCCACGCGATACCGTCTGCGTTCGCATAATCCGCTAGGGCCAAGAGGACAAGAAGCCCGCCTGATTTTTGCCTCGAATGCTTCCAAACCGCGCTAGTTAGTTCAATGCTCATGGAACTGCGTGAGCCCGCCGAGGTGCTTTTTTTTGAGCAACAAAGTGGGGCAGGGGCCCATTTGTAATAAATTTTCTGTGCGAGCTTATGGATAAGGGAAATTCGGCGGCTTGCGTCTGGCTGACCCCCCCCGCCCCCCTCGGCTCTCCTGTTGCACTTACTGCTGAGAAAGTCGGAATTCGGTTGCGAAATCGGTAGCAAGGCCACGGTCTTCCCATGTGGATCCTGCAAAAGCAGGTGAGTGGTCGTCACTGGGGGCCGATTTTGGCGTCCATTTTCGGTCGTATTTCCGACTCTATTCCTCCAGTGGACAAGCAATCCGGTGCCGGCGCTATTGGGAGAATTTTTCTCCCGAGAAGATCGGTCCAAACGGGTGTTCAGAAACAGGTCTGCAGAAGACGTATAGAAATCGAAGCGCCTCTTTTTTAAGCCGGGTATAGGATTTCTCAGCACCGCGATTTCGGATGCTAACTCGGCCTGAATATCGAAGTATTTTGAGATCACCTTCGACCCTCTTCGTTGCCATTCGCCGGTACTCGGAACCTGCTGATCCACTCCCTGGTAACAGTCGAGCAGTTGCTAAAGCCCGCGGAAATTGCCGCGAGGTCGTGCCTGAATAAGCGAGCGGTCTTGCGTGACATCCGCGATGGCAAATTCGGCGACTATTTTTGCCGCGCAGAAAACTCAATCGCCGTTCCGGCTAGTGGTGTAAATCAATGGCGTAGCAGATCGAGAAGTTCTGAACGTGACTTATGCGCAAGTGCAGTTTCCAGCTGCTCGCGCGTTTTGCCACGTAAGTTCATTTTACGTCGCAGCTCTGTTGTGGATCTGCGCAGTTCACACTGCTCCTAAAGTGCAAAAAAAAGAGGCCTGCAAGGCTGCTTATCGGCTGACCCGAATTAGCTTGATGAACTTCCTGAGGACGGTCACCAACTTGACCGCAAAATTCCCGAATTAGTTTAGGAAAGGATGCAGCGTTTCCTCGAAGGCTTTACGAATCTGAGGCGTTGCTTCTTTTCGGGCGCGAAAAAGAACGCCCGTAAGAATTATTTTACGACGATCCGGATCTGGCAGCCAATAAGCATTTGATCCGGTTTGTTTAAGCAAAGCGTCCATGCAAGCAAGGACGCCACGGTAGTTGTAAAAAATCTCCCGTCCTTCTCGAATCGGCGGTCCAGCCATGACCAGCCTTTTTCTTCCTAGCCCGAACAGCCACTGCAAGGAATCGATGCTGCCACACATTTTGTACCGGCCGCCATGAAAAATCTCGTCTAGACAAGGGCCAGTCGGCGGGTCGGGGTGTAGCGAAAGCAAGGCTGACCGAATGGAGAAATCCCGCTCGATTGCCCCAGGCGTACGAACGTAACTACGTTTGTGACGTTCATATCGATTTTTGGCCCTTTTGTTCCGGCGGAGTCGCTCTTCTTCTGTTCTAATTTTGGCGCGGGTCTTCTTTCGTGCCATGAACATCGGCATAATTTCCTTATGGACTTCATCAATGAAGGCAGACTGGGTAAGAGCCGCGAGTTCCTGCGGGCGGTATTTAATCAATTTCTGCAGGCGATTGCTCTTATGCATGAATCGAGGAGCAAGCTCAGCGGCCAGGCGCTGCGCTAATCCAATTCGATCAACCTTTCCTCCAAACGAGTTGAGCAGCTTCGTGATTTCTTGCGCGAGATAGGCTTTGCTAACCGGTTGGGCCAGCTGTTGCAAGGTTTCCTGGATCTCGACCAGCTCTTCTCGCTCGATTGCTGGGCCAC
>DASPXM010000121.1:0-37089 GCA_035637295.1 Verrucomicrobiia bacterium | reverse complement strand
CCTTTCAATTAAAGAAGCAGCGCCATTCTTCTCAATCTGCGCCGAAGCCAGGACTCACTTTCCAACCGCTGCGTTTCACGGCACTCGAGACTTCTCACCCGTTTAATCACGTCGTTCTTTGGAAATGATTTCGTGCCCTCTTCCGTCGCCTGTTGCTCTACCTGCCGCTGCTCGTTTTTTGAAGCACCTTCGACCGCGGCAGAACGTTCCGCGGTCGCCTTAGATTTGGCGTCGTCTCGAGCCTGAGCGGTTTCTTTCTTTAGGTAGACTGTAATGGCCATGGTGCCGTTTTGCTCATCAAAAACAGCCCTGCTGCCCTCTTGTTCATCCTTTCGGACTCTCTGCTTAAGTATCCCGGCGCATTCTGAGACAGACGCGTACTGACCCAAAGGGACCCAGCCCTGGCCGGCGCCCTCGGGCGGAGAAAGACTTTTCGCCGGTGAAACCTCAAGTTTTTCCACCAGTGTCCATACGGTGATCAATTGCGGTTCGCTTTTGCCCGCATAAATAAGGACGAGGACCATCACAGCCGCCGCTAGAGTATATCCCGCCCACTTCCTGGAAAAATACCGGCGCCCCTTCAGGATTTCGGCCGTCTTGCTCCGCGGGTTCGCATGACGCGGGCGTGAAGTCTTACGGGGCTTAGTCGCCGCGGGGGTATGAGCGCGCGTTTTTGGTTTTTGAATGAACTCTTGATCGTAGCGGTGGCGACGCTCGGCGTTTCCAAGAACTGCATAGGCTTCATTGATTTGCCGGAGTTTTTCCGTAGCTTCTGCTTTCTCGCCCGCCGTGGAAAAGAGGTCCGGATGATATCGTTTAACGCACTCTCGATAAGCTGATTTAATTTCATCGGCGCTCGCGGAGCGCCCAACACCGAGAACCTGATAGAAGTTCGCATCACTCATAAGTCAATAGAAAATACAAAGCGTATTTTGGCCAAGCATACGCTTTCGCTTGGCGATTTCGCTCATTACCTACTGGATCTTATAACATACAGTAGCGTCATCCTTCAGCAATGCTGCGACGTGCGGCAAAGCACGACGAGCAAAGAAAACAAGACGGAGTTTATCCTTGAATAAACGAAATCAGTTCGCATAGGTCAGCTGCAATATTTCTCACAGATTGCTGAAGACCACGCCGTTCGTCCTAGAGAACCGCAGGCGAACAAGTGTTGTCATTAAATCAATGACGGGTCGGTAATGGGGTCGGAGTGTCGAGTGGGCTCGCGTCTTTATCTGGGATCTTCAAACTTTGCTATCACACGGTTTACGCATCTGTGCTGGTCCGTGAACTCAAAGATGTCCGCGATCCGTTTTTGAACAGATCTAAAAGTCGGCTGCATTCCCATTTGCCCGGTTGATAATGCGCACCGGTCAGTTCTGGCCAATTCGTACGGCCGCCTCTTGGCGTATGAAACCCGGCGGCCGGCCGTGCTTCGAGCGAACCTCTAACCAACCGTTGCTGGAGTCCACAACATTGAGCTTCATTCCCGGGCCGATGTTGGTGATCAGAGGTGCGTTTTCGCTCGGCCCGCCGTAAACACGGGTCGGGCGAACAGTTTCAAATGTGCCCCGGAGGCGCGGCGCTGATTTTGTCTGAGATGTTGAGATAGGATCGGCTGTGTATTCGTCAGAACTTGTTTCAGGCGGAACTGCTGACTCTTCCGACATTAAAAATCTAGTTCCCAGAATTCCCATGGTGACTATGCTCGCGATCACAATAGCAATCGCGGGAACCGCTCGGAAACGCCATTTTCGCTTGACCGAAGTCCGATCAACCCACCTCGATGCTTCTTCCTTTGCCGAATGGATTTCCGCTGCCGGGTCGGCTGAAACTTGATCCGTTGGCTTGCCGCTGGTCTCACTGGAGCCGTCGTTCAGTAATTTTGTTTCCGAGATTGCGATCTCGGATGGCGTTAGTTCGCCGACATTGGTCGCTGAAGAGTTACCCAGGTTCGAGGATAATTCGGCGACAGCATTTGGCGCGCTTTGAAGAACCATTGCACCATCGCAATCCGACGCGAGGCACGA
Source organism: Verrucomicrobiia bacterium (assembly GCA_035637295.1). GTDB lineage: Bacteria > Desulfobacterota > Binatia > UBA9968 > UBA9968 > DP-20. The sequence continues at coordinate 35,059 of DASPXM010000121.1, read as the reverse complement.
CGAAACCGCGATAGCTTCGCGGTTGGCGGCAAGCTCCTCTGACCCCAGGCGTTTTACAGCGATGAGTCGCGCATGCTCCATTTGTAGTTCGTCGAGCTGCTGCCGGAGGATACTCACCTGTCTTTGGTTTTCCTCGCCGGCGACGAGGCGCTCCTGCCAACGGGAAATCTCCTCCCCAAGCCGGCGATTTTCGTCCGCCAACCCCTGACAGACGCGATCCGTTTCCCGTAAACGCTCGTGAGTATCCTCGAGCGCTTGGACCTGGTTTTTGCCTTCGGAGAGTTCGCGTTCCAAGTCGACGATCAGTGCTTCCAACTTCTGTTGCTGCTCCTTATAAATCAACTCGCGAGATTCAACATTGGATAGTTGTTGTGATGTGATCTCTATTTCCCGAACCTTCGATTGGCTGCCTTCCAGCTGTCGTTTGAAATCGGCAACCTCGGCTTCCAGACCCGCGCAACGATCAGAAATTTCCTGATTTCGATGGGCCAATTCCTGCAATCGGGCTTCGCTCGCATTTAACTGAACTCGGTGGGTTTCAAGTTCTCGTTGCAAGGCTTGGTTTTCAAGGCGCAGCTTTTGATTCTCAAAGTGAATTTCCGAGGAGCGCCGTTCCGCGTTCTGAAGCTCTTTGATCGCTGCCGCACTTTGTTCTAACTGCTGTTTCAATTCGCCGGTTTCGTTTTGCAATTTCTCGTTGCAAACGGTCTCCTCCTGGTGGCGCTTCGCTGATTCACCGAGTTGCGACTGAGCCGTCTCGAGCTGTTCGTGAAAGTCCGTGATCTCCCGTTGAAGCTGCTGATTTTCAGCGACTAACTGCTGATTCTCCAACTGTAAATCATGGTGAACTGTGCGGAGCTCTTCAATGCGCTTTTCGCCGGCCGCAAGGTTGCTTGACAGCGCATCGGATTCTTCCAGCAGGGCCTCGTTGTTCGCCATCAGTTCATCTATTTCCCGCTTGGATTCGGCAAAACTGGTTTGTAATTGCGCGTAGAGTTGCTGGTTCTCGGCTTGCACAGTCAGCAAACGATGTTGCTCGTTTTGACACTCTTCCAATGTTTTGTGACTTGCTTCTAGCTTGTTCGAAAGCGCGGCTCCTTCTTTAGCGAGCTCCTCGTTTTTAGTGATTAGCTCCGTGGACAAGTGTGTTTCCGGGTGCTCAGTCTCGGTGGATTGGGCAATAGGCTTCGCCGTTTGCTTGCGTTTGAATTCGTCGAACTCACGTCGTTTGTTCCTAAGTTCCCGCTCTGAGCTGAAAAGAAACGAGCCTAAAAGGGTGATGGTTGCCCCAGAAAAAATGATCAGCCAAGAATACAGGTTTTCCATAAAGCTCTCCTAAGCGAACCGGATCTTTCTCTACTTCCAAGAATTCTCTGAGTTGTGAGCAAGCACCCGATCTTTCTGCTGCTGCCGCTCCGGGAAGTGCGATTATTTGCCACCACGCTACTTAGCGAACCGGTATGGTGCTGTTACGCCAAAGCTATGCCAATGGGCTATTCGCAGTGCTACGGGCTAAGCCATTACAAGATAAGAAGTTTTTATGATGCTACTAAGCTTACAGTAGCGATGTTTTGAACAAAATCGTGGATCGCGGAAAAAATGTAAGGGACTAATCAGAGAGGACGATAACTGGTGAAAGGAAAGAGCCAAATCGCCCGCTAATCCCTGAATCGTATTACCAGCACGTGCGAGGATGGGAAAACGAGATCAACAAATGGACTGCCAAGCGCAGCTTTACGCATGTAACCGTCTGTGTTATCGATCACCGACCGGTTGGAGGAGTTTATGAGAATTGAAAAAGTTTTCGTCGCCGCAATCGCGCTTGCTTTTAGACTCATGTCAACCGCTTCAGCAGAACCGATCCGCATCGCCATGCCGTCAAAGAGCATGACGTTTTTAAAATTTCTATTTAGCCGACAAATTCGGTTTGTTCAAAAAATGAAGGACTTGAAATTAGTTTTCCGGCAATTGGCCTCGTGGTTAGCGGCGAAATGGAGTACATCGCAGCGGGCGGCACCGTATTGTTGAAATCATGCGCGAACAAGCGCAGCTCAAGGGGCCGGTGGCCCTCGGGCAGGTGTTGGACTACGGAATACTGAAGGAAGTCTTAGCCAACATGAAAAGGTGGAGCGACACCAGTGAATATCTCGGCAGCAATCTGACGTCGTATAACAAAGATTGATCAAACCTATCTAAAAGTCGTCATCCCCGTGCCGTCGGCCAAGGCTCCAAACTTGGGCGTGGTTAGCGTCTTCGCGTGAAAAACTTTGCTGAAGTTGTTCTGTTCAAGATTCAAAACGTAAAATCTAGCCGCAGGCCGCGCTCGCGCAACGCGGCTTCGACTGACTAATTCCGGTTGACCGCGCGCCTCTAGAGCCGCCCGCCATCTCAGGGCAAGGTAAAGACGATCAGTTGGTCCGTGACTCCGCCCGATCCAGGTTTCAACGATCCGGCGGCGATGTAAACATGTCCTCCGGTGGTCGCGGCGGAGGTCCCGTGCCGTCCCTCGCGCATTGGGGCGAGCGTTCTCCAATTTTTTGTTTTGGGATCGAAGGCCTCGTTTTCCACGAATGTATTTGGCGCAAGCTCACCGCCCAGCACTAGGATCAGACCCTGATACAGTGTATAGGCGAGCCCGCTGCGCGCCGTCGGAAGCGGCGGCCCCGAGGTCCAGGAGTTCGTCGCCGGGTCGTAGATGTCGTGCATATCCGTCTTGTCGTTGGACGCTCCGAAGCGTCCCCCGATCGCGTGGATTTTCCCTTCGGCGGCGACCAGCGCCATATGATCGCGCGCCTTCGGCAGCGGGGCGCGCTCACTCCACGTGTTGGTCGCCGGATCGTAGACTTGGTGCGTTGTGACCGTCTGGCCTACGTCGTTGCGTCCGCCGACCGCATGAATCTTGCCGTCGAGCACGGTCACACTGACCGAGCCGAGGCCCACCTTGAGCGAGCTGAGTGAACGCCAGCTATCCGCGGCGGGATCGTACTCAAGAACGTGCGGTTGGCCGTCTTTATGAACCGAAGCGACAAACCCACCGACGGTGTAGATCTTGCCGTTCACGACGGCGGTGCCGATGTGATCGAGTCCATGCGGCAGAGCCGCGCGCGTGCGCCAGTGATCGGTCGCCGGATCGTATTCGTCGTGGTAGGTTCCCGCCACGCCCTGCGCGCTTCCGCCGATCACGTGGACTTTGCCGCCGACTGCCGCGAGCGCCACTTCGTTGCGTGCGAGCGGGATCGGCGCTTTCATTGTCCAGCTTCCCGATTGCGCGTGAGCAGTCGCTGCCAATGCGCCGAGCGCCACGGAGAGGGTGGCGCGTTGTAGAACCTTCAACCGGTTATGCATCGTTGCCTCCTTTTCCGTTCTCAAGTCCCTCGACTCCGACCTTTTGCTCGCGCAAATCTAACCGCCAGGTCAGCAATCAGAGCAGCCAGTCCAAATTGTACAGTCGCACCGCATTCGCAAACGTCAGCTTTCTTTGCAGCTCATCATCGAGATGGCCCATGGTGTCGCGAATAAAGCTCTGCGAGTCGGGGAAAATGCCGTCAGCATGCGGATAGTCGGACGCCCAACAGAAACTGTCGGGGCCGTAATCCTTGGCCAGCAGCGCGCCGACCTTGTCGTCTTGAAACGTCGCCCAGACTTGGCGCTTGAATAACGCGCTCGGCTGCGTGCTGATCAAGTCGTTATACATGCCTTCTTTGTATTTCATATCGAGCCGTTCCAGCACGTAGGGAATCCACCCGATGTGGCTTTCCGCCATCACTACCTTGAGACGAGGATGGCGCTCCAAGGCGCCGCACAAAAGAATCGCCACGAGGCATTCATCGGCTTGCATGGCGACGACGGCCTGGTGCGTGGCATGGGAAACGCGAGGCAAATCTCCCTTGAGCTTCTGTTCGACGCTGATCGGCCCGCACGTCGTCGTGCCATGCCCGACTCCGATGTGGAATGACAATGCGACATCATTGTTCGCCGCGGCGATCCACATTGGTTCCCACATCGAGTGCCAAATCGGCTCGGGGCCGTTGAACCAATCGATCATCGCTCCGCGCAGGCCGAGCCCATGCTTGCCGATGCGCCCAAGTTCTTCGCTCGCGGCTTCCGCAGAGAATGCCGGGATATTGGCGATGCCGATGAAGCGTCTCGGATTGTGAGAACAAAACTCGGCAATGAAATCGTTGTAAGCCCGGTAGGTCGCGGCAATGACCTCGGGATCTTTGATGCTGTCTTCGACGAAGCGGATACCGTAGATGATCTCCGCTTCGATGCCATCCATATCGAGGTCTGCGAGTCTCAGTTGAGGATCGGGCGGATGACTGGGTTGCCAGCCGGCTTCAGCCATGCGTCGCCCGCGGTGCGTGCCCATTTGTCCGCGGCCCATCCATGCGGCGTGCGCTCCCATTTTCGCGCCGTCTCCGACCCAGGTGGGCTTGCCGTCGATATCGACCACTCTGGGCACGCGTTCTCGCAGATGCGCCGGCACCCGGGAAGTAAAAGTATCCATCGGCAGATAGAACAAATCCATGTGCCCGTCAGCCGACACGATTTTATGTGCCATTGGATTTTTCCTTTCTGAATTTCGCTTTGCGTTTGCGATGACCCCGATCAGCCACCGAGCGGAACGTATTTGAGCGGAGAATAGGTCCAATCGAGCCAAGCCGTCAAGGGAACGCCGGACGCTTTTGTGATCGTGCTTCAAGTCTCGCCGGCGAGTTTCGGTTTGTCGTTGACCGGTCTTTCATGTAAGAAAACGGCAAGCCAGCCGCACAAATTTAAATGCCTCAATCCGCTAAGCGAGACTTTCTACTACCGTTTCGCCATCGCGATTTTCGCTTGTTCTGGACCGGCTCCATGCTGTCGGGCATCGGTAGCCAGTTCACCACGGTGGCAATGGCGTGGCAAATATACGAATTGACGGACTCAGCTTTGCAAATCGGGTTACTCGGCTTGGCACGAGCGGTGCCGCAAATGATTTTGCTTTTATTCGCCGGGCTGCTCGCCGACGCGATCAACCGGCGCAAACTTATGATGTTCACGCAGAGCGGTCTTTGTTGCGTGTCTGCGACCTTGGCGATCTTAACGTTTGCCGGCCAAGCGTCGCCGCACATGCTTTATGTCGCGACCATTTTCCTGGCTCTATTTACTTCTCTGGAGCAGCCGTCGCGCCAATCGTTGATTCCCAACCTCGTGCCACGCGAGCACTTGGCACAGGCTCTGGCTCTGCAAGGCACCCAGCGCTACTTTCCGGTTATCGCCGGGCCTTCCATAGCCGGCGTGGTGCTGGCGGCATTCGGTCCGGCGGCTTGTTACGCGGTGGACGCACTCTCGTGGCTCGCCATGCTCTCGGCGTTGACGCTCTTGCGAACGCCGATATCGGAAGGCGGCGGCTGGAAAACCGTCTCACTTAAATCGTTGCGCGAAGGACTCGAGTTTGTCTGGGGACATGGCGTCATCTTTCCGCTGATGCTCTTGGATTTCGGCGCCACCTTCTTCGGCAACGTGCGCAGTCTTTTTCCCATCTACGCTCGAGACATCCTGTTCGTCGGGCCCAGAGGTCTCGGCTTACTTTATTCGTCGCGCGCCGTCGGCTCACTGTGCGCGGCCGCTGTTGTGAGCGCTATGGGGCCGGTGCGCCACGCCGGCACTTGGATTCTTATCGGCGTCGGACTCTACGGCGTTTCGACAGCAATCTTCGCCTATTCCCAGGTTTTTTGGATTTCTGTCATGATGCTCGCGTTTTGCGGCGCGGGGGACACCATCAGTTCGATTCTTCGATCGACGATCAATCAGATGAGCACGCCGGATGAGCTGCGCGGACGAATGTCGTCGATCAATAGCATTTTCACGAGCAGTGGCCCGCAGCTGGGTCAATTCGAGTCCGGCCTTGTTGCCGCTTGGCTGGGGGCGCAATTGTCCGCATTGACCGGCGGGCTGGCAACTCTCGCCATAGTAGCGCTCGTCGCGATCGGCTTCCCGCAAGTCCAGCGATCACGCATTTCGCATCGTTAAATTGACTACGGAGTTGTGCCGATGATTGATCGATCCAAAGGCAAAAATGTGAACAGAGCATGCTTCTTCGACCGACTCGGGTTGGCACCGGCGGTGGTAATTTATTTTACGCTCTCTTCATTGGTCGTCCGCGCGGCGGCGCTGGAAAGAGTGAACGCCAGCTACGGCGCAATCTCCGGCTCCATGGCACAGACGTGGTTGCCAAAGAAGCGCGGTTGTACGAGAAATACGGCGTCGATCTGAATCTGGTTTACATTTCCGGCGGACCGCGCAGCATCATGTCGCTCATCGGCGGCAGCGTGCAATTCGTCAATCACTCCGGCATGCCGGCCCTGGAACCCTACCAGTGTAGCGCCGACACGGCGTTGATCGCGTCGCCTTTGAAACAACTTGAACATTCGCTGGTGGTCCAGAACACCATCGCGAGCGCCGAGCAATTGCGCGGCAAAGTCTTGGGCATGAGCACACCAGGTTCGTTGACCGATATTCTGTTGTGGGAAGGACTCCGTCTCAACGGAATCTCTGAGAAAGATGTCACAATCTTACCAATAGGCGATCTCGGCGCGCGCTTGAGCGGGCTCCAGACCGGCCGCGTGCATGACGTCATCATCGCCGGCATCCAAACTTTAACCCCTTCGAAGATGGGTTTTAAGACGCTCATCGACCACTCCAAGCTGCCCCTTGAAATTGCCGGCTCCGGTATACTAGTGCGCCGTTCCTACGTCGGCAAAAATCCCGACATCACGATTAAATTTCTTAAAGCATGGATTGAAGGCCTCTATCTATTCAAGGCGAACCCCGATTTTGCCCTCAATGTAAAAATACGTGGCGACGCAGGACAACGAAGTGCTCAGTACGATCTACAGACTTTACAAGGAAAAGCTCATGAACAAGCCGACGCCGACCGCGAGAGTAGCCAAATCGATGCTCTATTTATTGTCCCGATCGAGTCCGGAGGTGGCAGGCGTCAACGCCGAAGGCTTCATCGAAGCGCGCTTCGTCAACGAACTGGAAAGCTCCGGCTTCTTCGAAGAGACGAATCAGAAGTACGGGAAGTGAAGACATTCTGCTGAACTCCTAACTAACTTGACCCAGGCTAATTCTCGCAATCCATGGCAGCTATTCGTTGCCAACGCTATACCTGCGCCGATGGAAGATTATTGCACAACACAATGGCGCAAGATCCCGAACTACGTTATGTCGCCGAGATGTAGCTTTTCGCTTCCGCTTCATCGGCTGGTAACTGTTACCGTCGTCGCATTACCAATGTTTCCGGCGGTGTCGTACGCCTTCGCATCGATGTGATAGATTTTGTTTCGTGCTCCGGCCGGTATTTTCCAGGCACAGGTGTACAATTGGGTGTTGTCGGTGCATTTGAGCGTCCCGTTTACGTAGAATTCTACGTAAGTCACACCGACGTTGTCATTCGCTGTCGCCGCAATTGTGACAGTGCTCTTACGTGCAACAGCCGAGCCATCGGCGGGCGCGGTTACGGCAATCGTCGGCGCCATGATGTCTCCCCCCGCTGTCTTAAAACCTTCCTGGATTTGCCACCCGGGGTTTGTCAGTTGCCCGTTAGCATCGTAAGCACCAACGTCGGTAGGGTTGGTTCTCGGTCCATTATTAAAATCCACAGCAGGACTATAGGTAAAATTAGCTCTATCTCGCAGGACTGACCCAGCCACCGGCCAAAAATTCGAGTTAACGGGACTTGCAAACGCGGTGTTAGCGCTTCCGCCGTTAACAAAGCTCACGCCATCCAAACTTGCACCGGAAATTCCGCCCTCGACATAATTTGAAAGAGCGATGACCTGTGTACTGGTGAGACCGCTCGCATCCACAGCAGTAGTGCCGGGGCAATAAACGGCATTGTTCGCCAACACAGCGTCGGCCACGCCGCTCCAACGCAAAAACAGACACTCGCCGCTGCCGTAGATCGTATTGTTAATGATCATGAGCTTTTTCATTTGCGCCACTTGGGCATGCGGATATGAGGAGATTCCGGACCCCGACCCAATTATGATGTTATTGCGTACGATCGCGTCTGCTACCGCATAGATAGCTTCGCCGCAGTTCCACATGGCGTTGCCTTCCACCGTGTTTACGGCGGCGCCTCCACCGTAAACAAAGATACAGGGATATTGGGTGCCCAGAGTGGTATCATGAATTACGTTGTCGCGAACCAGATTACCGTACGAGCCTACTTTGACCTCAATGCCGTCGTTACCTCCCGAATTTGTCGCTCGCAGGTGGTGAATGTAGTTGCCTTCGATGAGAGTGTTACTCACTCGGCAGGCGTTATCGTTACAGCCTAGGTACATCCCCTCTCCGACAGTTGAGCCACTTGTGTCGAGGCCAGTGTGATGAATATGATTTTTCCGAATAGTCATGAAGTCTGAATTGCCGCTATTCAGTGCGAGTGCATTTGCGCCGGTTTCATAAATCTCGTTTTCCTCAAAAGTAATGTGATGGTTCGTGCCCATAAAACGCACGCCGATATCGCCGCCTTGAAAATGCAGACCTCGGATAATCAGGTAGGAAGAGTTTTCAATTTCGATGTTATTTTCCGGATAAGAGTGACTTGCGTTGCCGGGCCGTGTAAGGATCGGCGATTCGCCTGGCGCGGCCATAATGACGATGGGTTGGGTAGCCGTTCCATTTCGACCCGTGACAAGCCGCCGGCAACTTTGTGAGTAAACGCCTCCGTGTAGGATCAGAGTATCTCCAGGCTGCAATGTAGCGGCGATGTTCTCGAACTCTTCATTGCAGCTAGCGTCATCGTTGGCAGGAAAAATCTCTCGCACGACAGCATCCGCCGCACTCGCGTATAAGAGCAACAGGGCTACTAGAGAAACAAAGAATTTAATCGTTTTCATCTGCGCTTTCTTTTGTAGAATTTGATTGGCCAGTCGCAAATCGAAAGTTTCTTCTATTAGAGCTTCCACGCTGTGTTTGGCGACGACTGTAACTTAGGTGGCTCCGGATAAATTAGATGAGCAGAAGCTGTGCCAACGCCATACCAAGCACCCGAACGACTATCGCCGCTATAACTGCGAAATCTCTACGAACGCGGAAGCCGGCTGGTCGACCTTAATTAAAATTGGCTTGGCAAAGGACATATTTGGCCAAAGGTTACGAATTTTGACCTTTGTTAAGGGGAAAGGTCCCTCTATTCGGCTCAAACCATCGCACGCAATTATTAATAGATACTCAGGCGCAGGCTCGAGAAATTCGTCCGCTATCTTGTGATCCTTTGGGATGGATCTTTTTTCCTTCGTGCTGTTCGCGTCCTTCGTGATGAAAAATCAACCAGACCTCTTTGTATCCTTGACGCGTCGATTCCCTGAGTGATAAGGCGAACTAGTTCCCCAGTTTCGGCACCGCTTGGACCTGGCGGGAGTCGTGTCGTGTTAAACCAGTAAAATAAAAAGGAGCCATCATGAGCACACTCGACCAGCCCATTCTCATCGCCAATAGCAACTACCACGTCGGTCACCAGATCGCGATCTTCGTCGCCAAAGAGCAGGGTTTTTTCACCGACGAAGGATTCAAAGAATTTGAATACGACTCGCGCGGCTTGATTCCGGGTCCCATCGAGCGCGAAGGTTTGGCCATGGCGATTAAGAATCATGGGGTGGACATCGCCCCCGCTGTCGACGTCGAAGCGGCGATCTACCAGCGCTCTTTGGGTGCCGATGTCTATGTCGCCGGCGGTTGGCGCTACACGCCATTTCTCAAATGGTATGGCGCCAAGCATCTCACGGATATGAGCAAATTGCGCGGCGGCAGGATCGGCACGCGCGAGAGGGAAGGCTTGGTCGAAGTGTTCATCACGGACGCGCTGCGCCAGGCCGGCGTCGATCCGTACAAAGAGGTTCAATGGGTCTACGATCCAGTCTTCGGTTATCGCAACAACCCGTCGCATATGGAGATGCTGCGCTCGGGAAAAATCGATGCCATTACCTCGCAACCGCCGTTTTCCGATCAGCTCGAACGCGAAGGCTATCCGATGATTCTCGATCCGAACAGGATCTTTCCTCGTCGACCCGGCAAGCTAACCATAGCGACGGGACAGATGATCGAAAAGCGTTGCGATGAATTGAAGGCGTACTTTCGCGCGATCATCAGAGCCTTCTGGTTCATGCGCGACGTGAAAAACTTTGAATATCTCAAGGATTTGGAAGCGCGGCTCAGGAGAACCAACACGCACAACGAAGACGAGCATGGCGTTGTCGCGATCGTGACCTCGCCCGACCGGCTCGAGAGCTGGGCGCTACCCATCGACGGCGGCGTCGCCGCGTCGGCGATCGAAAGAATCGTCGACGAAATGGTCAAAGGCGGAAAACTCGCGCGCTCTATTCCAGTCAAGGATATTCTGCGCGACGAGCCGGTGAAAGAAGCCTACCGTGAAGTAAGCGCGCGGCCTGAACTAAAGTCTACGCTGAATATCGCGCTGGCGGCTCAGGAGAAGTACGGGTTCTAGGTTACGCAAATGATACCGAACCCGAGAATGAGCCATGGTTTCGCCACTATATTAGCGCTGTCATTTGTTGGGTTCGCCGCGGTCGGTTTAGTTTTGCCTCGCGGCGCGTTGTCCCTCGACCCAGTCAATGTACATATCTCCGCGGGTATCAGCCCGAACACGTTGCTTTATCGATTCACCAGGGAGAAAGGCTTCTATCGCGCAGAAGGATTGGATGCCTTGCTCATTCAAGCCGGAATGTTACCCGGCATCCAGGGGCTGGTCGGCGGCAGTTTTCATTTTAGCCAGATTCTCGGCCAAGGCGCCGGCGGCATCCTGCGCGGTCTGCCGCTAAAGATCGTGATGGTTTTCGACACACGCCCGCTCAATTGGCTCTATGCAAGCAAAAACATCAACACGCTCCAAGATCTCAAGGGCGGAAAACAAATCGCGGTCTCGAGCTTCGGCGCCGCCTTGGATCAGATGACCCGTGAGTTGCTAACAAAGCATGGCATCGATCCGCAACGCGACGTAGCGCTTCGGGCCATCGAACCCACACCGAGTCGATTAGCCGCCCTTCTAACCGGCGCCGTCGATGCCGCGGTATTGAACCAGCTAGACCGCCTGATCGCTAAAAAGAACGGATTTAACGAGCTGCTTTTCTACGGCGACGACTTGGAATTTGTCACCGCCGGCGTCGTCGTGGCGGAAAAGACGCTGGCCCAAAGGCCGGATCTGGCCCAACGATTTCTCCGCGGCACGCTCAGAGGTTTTCTCTGGCTTAAATCGAATGAAAAGGAAGTCGTGCAAAAATTTGCGACGGCGATGAAGATCAGCGAGAGCGAAGCCGGTGAGGTCTACAAGTCGGCGCTGAAAGTCATGTCCGCCGACGGCACGATCCCGCGAAGCCTCCAGGAGAAAATGATTGCCTTTCAGCGCCGATCGCTGAAAATCGAGCGCGAAGTGGTTCCGGAACAGGTCTATGACTTTGGCATGATCCGCGCGCTTAACGACGAAATGAGAAAAAGCAAATAGGGAATCAGGGCCGTCACGGGGCGGCCCCGACAAAAAGAGGCCATATTACCAATCACAGAACTCCTCCTTCGTTGCCTTCGCGCTCTTCGTGGTTACTCTCCGATTTGATTCCTTCTTCGCCTGAACAGCGGCCAAATCAGAAATGCGGCGGTCACGACCAGCAGCGTGGCGCAAATCGGTCGTGTGTAAAAGACGCTGAAGCTGCCGCGCGAGATGAGCAACGTTTGGCGCAACGAAGTTTCCATGATCGGGCCAAGCACCATAGCCAGAATAAATGGCGCGCCTTCGAAACCAAGCCGGCGCAGGAAAAAGCCCGCGATGCCGAAGATGAGCATGATGATGATTTCCACCACGTTGGAATTCAGGCTGTAGACGCCGATCAGACAGAACAACAAGATCAACGGAAACAAGATCGCATACGGCGTCTTGAGCAATCGCACCCAGATGCCGATTAGCGGGAGATTCAGCACCAAGAGCATCGCGTTGCCGATGTACATGCTGGCGATGAAACCCCAAAACAGCTGCGGATATTTGCTGATGAAGAGCGGGCCAGGTTGAATACCGTGGATCATCAACGCACCCATAAAGAGCGCCATGATGGCACTGGTCGGGATTCCCAGGGAGAGCAACGGAATGAATGATCCAGCCGTGGCGGAATTATTGGCTGCCTCCGGCCCGGCGACGCCTTCGATCACTCCGGTGCCGAATTTTTCCGGATAGCGCGACATGCGTTTTTCCATCCCGTAGGAAACAAACGATGCGATTACCGGACCCGGCCCGGGCAGGATACCCAGAAAAAAGCCGATGACGGAACCGCGCGCGATCGGCCAGCCGCTGTCTTTCCAATCTTTCAAATTCGGCAGTAAGCCTTTGATCTCCGTTTGGTAAATCGATTGCGAGCCGAGGGTGGTCAAATTCTCCAACACTTCGGCGATCCCGAAAAGCCCCATGGCCACCGGCACCAGGCCAAAACCGTCGCGCAGGGTTAGATTGCCATAGGTAAAGCGCTCTTCGCCCGAAATCGGATCCATGCCGACGCTGCCGGCAAGGAGGCCGAGAGTGGTCATGATCAAGGCCTTGGTCATCGATCCCTGCGTCAGGTAGGCGACAAGAGTCAAGCCGGTGAGCGTGAGCGTGAAGTATTCCGCCGGTCCAAATCGGAGCGCCGCTCTGCCGAGCATCGGCGCGAGAAACATGAGACCGATCACACCGAAGGTCCCGGCGATAAACGAGCCGAACGCGGAGATGCCCAGCGCCGCTCCCGCCCGACCCTGCCGTGCCATCCGATAGCCGTCGAGACAAGTCACGACGGAGGCCGTCTCGCCCGGGATATTGACCAATATTGATGTCGTCGAGCCGCCGTACATCGCACCGTAATAAATACCGGCGAGCATGATGACAGCGGTCGCGGGTTCCATTTTGAACGTTAGCGAAAGCAGGAACGCGACCGCGCCGACCGGCCCCAAACCGGGCAACACCCCGACCAAGGTGCCGACGAGCGCGCCGAGAAAGCAAAAGAGTAAATTTGTTGGCGAGAGCGCGACCGAAAAGCCGAGTGCTACATTGGAAAAAAAATCCACCTTAAATTCCCAGGACGCCGCCGGGCAAAGGAATACCGAGAAGCCATCCAAAGATGGCGTATGAGACCAGCGTGGTCATAAGTGCGATAGCAACGACTTTATGCCATCGTTGAGATTCGATGGCGCGCAGCAGCAGGACCATCAGAAGAAATGTCGTCAACAAAAAGCCGAGACGCTCCAGCGCAAGGGCAAAACCGACCATCGTGGCCAAGGTCGCGCCGATTCTTATCCACCCTTCGGCGACGACGTTATCGGGGCCGCGTCGTACTTCTCCTTTGAGAAGCGTCTGCGCCAATAAGATAACCGAAAAGATCAGCAGTAAGGTCGCCAACGTCGTCGGGAAAAAGGCGGTCTGTGGCGCACGCAGACTGCCGACCGCAAGATTGCGGCTTTGGAGCAGAATGAACCCGGCCAATCCGATCAGGATCAGCGAAATCGCAACATTGGATTGTTTCATCGAATCAGAGCCGCCGATGAGTCGACGCGCGCTCAGTTAGTGATCTTGGCGCTGTGCGCCACTTCGGTCCACTTGCGTTCCTCTTCGGCGTAAAACTTCGCCGCTTCCTGCGGACCGAGATTTTCAATGAGCGCTTGGCTCTTCTCGATGTGGGCGATGATCTCCGGATCCTTGAGGCTGTCGCCGACCGCCGCCGCCAGTCTCTTTACGATCGCCGGCGGCGTTTTCGCCGGAGCGAAAAAGCCCACCCAGATTTTCAGGTTCAGCTCGGGGAACCCTTTTTCAACCGTCGTCGGTACGTTCGGAAAGTCTTTAAGACGCCGGTTGGACGCCACGGCCAGCGCCCGCATGGTGCCCCCTTCGATGTGACTTCGAGTCGTGCCCAAGGTGAGAAACGCTATATTCACGTGACCGCCTAGCACCGCGGTGGCCGCCGCGGATTCCGAGCCCAGGGGGACATGGGTCAAATCAATCTTGGTTTTAAGCTTCACCAGCTCGCCGATGAAGTGCGGCGTGGTTCCGGGGCCGGCGGAACCATAGGTGAGCTGGCCCGCATTCTTCTTCGCATCCGCGATGAATTCTTCGAGCGTCTTCCACGGCGCATCGCCTTTCACGACCGTCGTATTCGGGCTGCTGGTCGCCAAGGAAAGCGGCGCGAAGTCTTTAATCGTGAAGCCGGAATTTTTGTTAACGATGGGAATGAGCAGAATCGGCGGCGGCGTGACGAGAATCGTATAACCATCGGGCGCGGCATCTCTGGCGGCCTGAATTCCGACCGCGCCGCCGCCGCCGGCCTTATTGACGACGACCACCTGTTGGCCGAGCACAGTCGACATTTTCGGCGCAACAAGCCGCGCCACGATATCGGTCACCGCGCCCGGTGGAAACGGATTGATAATCTGAATCGTCTTGTTCGGATACTCGGCGGCGTCCGCCAGCGGGATGAAGAATGCTAATACAACGATGAAAAACAATCCCTTAAAATTGAGCTTTAACATGCTTTCACTCCCAATAGAACGCTAAATTTATGCCGCTGATTTAGATCGTTTTGCTAACAGAATCCGCCGTTCACTGTCAATCATCAATTCGGTCGTGAATCTTGACACGAGCGACGAGGTCTTCTACAAGGAGGCCACAGAGGACATGCGGACGTGGGAACCGTCGCTGGAGCACAACAAATTCTAACTGGCTTGAAAGAAGCCGGCGTCGATCTCGTCTCAAGCGTTCCCGATATCAACATGCTGCAGCTGATCAATCTCCTCTATCAAGACAAGGAGATTACGCATGTTCCAGTGGGCCGCGAAGAAGAGGGCATTGGCGTTTGCGCCGGCGCTCATCTCGGCGGCAAGAAGCCCGCCATGCTGATGCAGAACGGCGGGCTGTTGAACAGCTGCAACGGGCTCACGACCACGGCGCTACAATTCGGTATTCCAGTTTTGCTGCTGATCTATTATGCCGGCGATATCGGCGACAATGCCTTTCACATGGTCGGCCTCGTCACCGAGCCAGTGCTCCAAGGACTGGGAATCAAATATATTGTGCTGCGCGATCCGGCAAAGGTGAAGCAGGATATTGCCGGCGCGGTGACGTTGGCCACCAGCTCCAAACGGCCCGTGGCATTGCTGCTTACCCGCGCGGTGTTGTAACCGGGAAAAAAATGAAGCGCTTTGAATGTCTTCAAGCCATCGCGCCGTTGATCAAAAACGAATTGTTCGTCACCACGGCCGGCGGCGCTACCGCGGAATGGAACGCGGTGCATCCGAGCGATGGAAATATTCAGGTCAAGACCCTCGGCCTTTGCTCATCGATCGGCCTCGGCCTCGCTATCGCCTTGCCTAAGCGAAAGGTCTTTGTCTTCGACGGGGACGGCGCCTTGTGGATGAATCTCGGATCGCTGGCGACCATCGGGCTGCATCGGCCGAAGAACCTGATTCATATTTGTTGGGACAACCAGCAATACGAGTCCTCAGGCGGCGAACCCACGGTGGCGACGGCGGAAAATATCGATTTCGCCGGCGTCGCGCGCAACGCCGGGATCAAGAGCTCGCAAACCGCGACCAGCGTCAATGAATTGAAAGACGCCGTGAGTTTGGCCTTGAAGCATAACGGCCCCCATTTTATCTGGGCGCGCATCGAAGCCGGCCGCGCCGAAGCGCCGCCGCTGCGCTACGATGAATTGGAGAACAAGTATCGATTCATCCGCTACGTCGAAGAGACCGAAGGCGTTAATATCCTGCGTGTTCCGCCGCCCGTGAGCTATTTACTAAAGTAGCCTCCGGCGTTCCAAGGCCAAAGCGGTCAAGCCGCAGGATTTCGTCGATGCGCGCTTCGTCGAAGAGTACGAAAGGAGTAGTTATATCGATAGCCAGTACGGACGGAAGAAATAACGAACGATCTAAAAGAATGCCAGTGAAACCGATCAGTTTTTAATCCGTATGCCAATCTTGGATAGCCGATGCTTCCATGCCTCGCGACGTTCGATTTTCTGCCAAACCTCGATCTCTTGTCTGGCGAGTTGCGTTTTCTTTTCTTTCAGCTCCGTCATTAGATCTTGAATCAACTTATCGCGCGCCTTGAGCAGCTGTTCTCTTTCGCTAACCAGTGTGTCCAAATCGTGTGCCTCGCCGTTTAGGCCGGCGGCGGACACAAGCGCTTGATCTGCTTTGCTCTGTTGCTGTTGGAGCAAGCCTTCCAGATATACCTTCGCTGTTTCCGTCTCGTTGAGCCGCTCGGTTATGACATTCATTTGCGTGTGGAGTTCGCTTAGCTCCACGCTGCCGGCTTCCAGGAGCTTCTGCTTTTCCGTGAGCTGGCGCTCAAGAGATTCCACTCTTCCCTTCAAGCGTTCCTCCAACTCGCCGATGGAAGTCTCTTTAGACTGCAGCAGTGCGGTCTTTTCCCGAAGCCCTTCCTGGAGCAGACGATCCGACCGTTCCCGTTCAGCGCCTAGCTCGCTAAGTTTCTGGGTTAACTCACTCACTTTAGCCATCAGCGCGTCAAGCTCGGTATCACGCGCAGCTAAGAGCTCCTGTTTTTGACTCACCTGATTTTCCAAGGAACGAAGTTTGCCAGTCAAACGTTCTTCCAACGCTTTC
Organism: Verrucomicrobiia bacterium; assembly: GCA_035637295.1. Taxonomy (GTDB): domain Bacteria; phylum Desulfobacterota; class Binatia; order UBA9968; family UBA9968; genus DP-20. Next base: position 18,418 of record DASPXM010000121.1, on the reverse strand, counting down.
ATGGCAGACTCTTTCGACTGGAGTAATTCGGTCTTTTGCCTGAGGTCTTCGTGGAGTAAACGGGTCGCGTGATCCTTCGATGTTTCCAACTCGACCAGCTCTCCGGACAGCGTGTTTGTCTTGGACCGGAGCTCCTTGAGCTCCGCGTCGCGGGCTTCAATAAGCTCCTGTTTTTCACTTAGAGCACTTTCCAGGGTGTGGATTCTTGTACTGAAGCGCTCCTCCAGCGCATTGATCGCCGCGGCATTCTCGTCGAGCAACTCGGACTTCTGCCTGAGGTCATCCTGCAGCGTGCGCGCCGCCTGCTCTTTTGAGCTCGCCAGCTCGGCAAGCTGATTCTTGAATGCGTTCAGCTCGGCTTCACCGTTATGGATCAATTCGTCCTTTTCTCGTAACTGGCTCTCCAGTCTTCGCAGCTTTTCTGCTAGGTCTTCCTCGAGTCTCTTAATGCCGGCATCTTTCGATTGTAGTAGATCGGCTCTTTCCCTGACGGCTTCTTGGAACAATCTCTCGGTATGCTCCTTGGCTGCCCCCAACTCGGCCATTCGTTGATTGAGCGAAGCCATCTCGGACGTGAGCGCGTCAACTTCTCTATCCCGACTGCCCACGAGCTCCTGCTTGGCGTGCAACTGGTCTTCGAGGGATTGAATCCTCGCTTTGAAACTGTCTTCGATTTCTTTGATCGCCGAGTCGCTTGCTTGGAGTACTTCTTTTTCCTTTTTAAGCTTTTGCTGGAGCAAGCTTGCCGCCCGTTCCTTTGCCGATCCCAGCTTGCTTAATTGTTCGGCCAGCGAGTCGACTTGGGTCTTGAGCGATTTTATCTCTTCATTGCGGCTCGCTAGAAACGCGTCCTTCTCGCCGAGCTGACCCTTTAGACTCTGAACCTGTTTGCCATATCGCTCTTCGAGCTCACGGCTGGTGAGTTCCTTGGCCTCGCGCTGCTGCTTTTCCTCCTGTAATTCTTTCTGTAGCAATGCTTCAGTGTGTTCTTTCGCCGCATTGAGCTCGTCCAACCGCAGTGCGACGGCTTTAACTTCCTGCCTGAGCGATTTTATGTCTCCGTCACGGCTCTTTAAAGCTTCGTTTCTTTCGTTCAACTGAGCCGTCAAGAGAAGGATTTCCTTATCGAGGTGTTCTTCTTTCTCTCGAAAGACGGTTTTATCCGCCTCGCGCTGGTGCTTTTCTTTCCTGAGCTCTTCTCCCAGAGACTCTTCCGCGCGAACTTTGGCTGCCGCCATTTCACTCAGTCTTAACGAAATGGCCTTTACTTCCGAATTGAGTGCTTTTAATTCTCCGTCGCGCGCCTGTAGCAGTAGATCTTTTTCGCCGACCTCATTGCGCAAACCGTGGAGACTCGTACCCAATCTTTGTTCGAGATCATTAATGATATCTTCCTTGGCACGGCGATCCTGATCTACCTTTCTAAGTTCCTCCTGAAAGCGGCTTTCCATCTGTTCCTTGGCGGCATCAAGCTCGCTCAGTTGTCTCCGAAAGCCGTTAACCTCAGTGTCGCGGGTTCTCAGGAGTCTCTCTTTCTCGCTAACCTGGCTTTCGAGAATGCGAATCTTTTCACTTAAGCGTTTCTCCTCGGTTCTCATCGCCAGGTCGTTCGCTTCGAGCACTTGCTTCTTCTGCCGCAGCTCTTCGTGGAGGAGATCCTCCGCTCGTTTTTTGGCGGCTTCCATTTCACCCAGCCGCCCTCCAAGATCAACAATCTCAGTCCGGAGCCCGTCTAATTCTTGCTCACGGCCTTTCAAAAGCCCGTCTTTCTCGCGTAATTGACTCTCCCACTGCCTGGTCTTGGCACTCAGCCGTTGCTGCAGTTCGTTGATGGTAGAGTTGCTCGCCTGCAACATCTCAGTTTTTTTCTTTAGCTCATCCCGCAGCAATCGTTCCGCTGGGTCCTTGGATGGTCCCGAATCGGCATAATCCGGGGCGCCTGACTTCGCCGCCATCAGTTCCGTGTCGCGGGCCTTTAACAGTTTCTCCTTTTCATTAAGCTCGGTGATCAATAACTCTATCTTGTCAATGCTGGACTCGAGATCTTTCCTAACAGAGTCCCGTGCCTGGCGTTCGTGTTTTCCTTTCCAGACTTCCTCCTGGAGTAAACTCTCCGTCTGATTCTTCTCCGCTCGCAAATTCAACAAGTGCCTTCTGAGCGCCTGGATTTCGCCGTCCCGGATCATTTTCAAGACGATAATCGCCATGACTACGGCGAAGATTGTCAAGCCGCCATAGATCAAACTGCCGGCGGGCAATTCATCGAGAAATCTACCGGGAGATGACAGACTGTATTTAAGATTGGTCGCGAGGAGCCAGCGAAAACGATTGGCCTCGACCTCGTTATCTCTAAACGCAAAGAAGATCGCCGCGCCCGAGATGAGCGCCGCCAGAAGCAGCAAAACAACAACTTTTTCTCGTGTCCGCATAAAGAGTTATGCCTCGATTGAAGGCGATGGACTACGCCTTTCGTGATCTGCGTATTTTACGCTTCTGGATACGATTTGCCAAAGAAATTTGTCGGTGATTTGCTAACCCAAAATTGCGCCGGTTTGGCAAATACTGCCAAAGAACGACCTTTGTCGTGCAACCTACGCCCGCCACCCATTGGACCATCACGCCCACTCTCGCTGTACAGGACACAACCGTTCCGCGCCCCATGGCTACCGAGCGAGCGAGTGGTACAAACAGAATGAGAATGGGCTAGCGTTGGCAGCTTCGCTGCACGCACAGCATTCGAGCGTGGAGGCTCGTGCCTCTGCAGTACACAGATTGACAGCCCGGCGGTGATTCTTGTCAAGTCCTCCGCAGTCGTATAGTTACAATACTACTCAATATTATCCACCTGGATAGCATGATGATCCGACAAACGCTCAAATTCTCAATTGCTCTGGCAGCCGCGATGTTCCTACTAGGCGCCAATCTCTGCTCTGAGGTCGCCGGCCAAACGCCGCTTCGAAACGAAGTGAAAACCATTACCCTGGGGCTCGTATCTGAGACAAATCAGCAAGATATTGCAGAGCATTTTCGTGATCTGGCGCGCTACGTCGCGCGTAAATTGTCGGCTCCGACGGATGCCGAGGGCCAAGTAGTGGTCGCCCGCAGCTTGTCTGAGCTCGCCAAGCTTCTCGACCAGAATAAAGTCGACTTCTTCATGGAGAGCGCTTATCCAACCTATGTCGTTAACCAAGTTCATGGGTCGGCAAAGTTGTTGCTGAGACGGTGGAAAGGGACCAAAGCGGAGTATCGCAGCCTGATTGCCACAAACAAAAACGGCGGCACCAACGGTATCCAAGACTTACGCGGCAAAATCATCGCCTTCGAGGATGCCGAATCGACATCGGGTTACTTTTTACCCAAGTTGTTCCTCCAAAGAAACGGCTTTAAGCTATTGCCAGTATCCGCGTTGAGCGCCACCGTTCCCGCAACGGAAGTGGGCTACGTATTTGCCCAGACGCAGGATGTTCTCGTTGAATGGGTCCTCTCGAAACAGGTAGCGGCCGGCGCTCTCAGTGACGACGATTACGCGGCATTGGACGACAAAAGAAAAACCGATCTCAATATTCTGGCCCAAACAGAATTACTTCCGCGTCACCTCGTCTCAGTTCGAAAGAATCTTGCGCCCGAACTGATCGAGCGGCTCGGGCGTGTCTTGCAATCGATGCATGAGGACGGCGAAGGTCAAAGAATTCTGCGGAGCATCGACAACACGACAAAGTTCGACCTGCTACCGGGCGGTGAAGAAGCTATGCGCCGGCGGCTTTTGGATACTTTTCATTCGCCAGAGAAGAGATAGCGAGCGGATCTTCAGACGCTTAAGCCGCGAATCATTCACTAGAGACCAACTGGCGTCCCGATCCAAACTTGCCCCGCCGACAATCGGAATAAGTTGTATTGCCAGTGGACCGATTGGTTTTGGCTATTCGAAAAGTATTCTAGCGCCGGATAAGGCTATTTCTAGGCAAAGCTTCACTGCTTGGCCTTGAGCTGTTGATCATTCTCGCGGAGAAATTTTTTGATCTCCTCGCCATGGTCCAGTAATCTCACCCACTGTTCCTTGTACAGCGTCACAGGGAATCTTCCCAATCCGTAAACCGAAAGACCTCCCTTTTCACTGACCTTTAGACGCAGCTGTCCTGGCTTGCGTTGCTCGATCTGGTCGCGCAACGCTTTGTTTTCAGCTTCCAGTCGAGCCAATCTTTGTTCCGCTGTCTCTTCTGCCATAAAGCCTCCGGTGCTTTTACCGCTCCGATCGTCCGGTTTGAACGATTTTCTTTTATCGCAAACTTGGCCGGAACGCGAGGCCGATCGCTTGGCGCCATATCGCGTTGCGGAATTCGCCGCCGCCGAGCACCGGCCACAAAGCCTTCCGGAGATCAGAACGTTTGATTTTCGCGGTCGCCTCCTTGATCCCGAGTATCAAGTCGGATTATAAGAAATACAATGTTCACGTTTCTTCAGTTGACGACGAATGGCGAATTTCACGGGAGGTATGTTTAAATGAGCGCCACACTGGGCACAAGAATTATCGACGGCGACGGCCATATTATGGAAGACACCGTGGCGATTATCGCCCGCATGGAATCGCCCTATCGGGAAATCGCCGCGCGCAAAGGCGTGGTCTTTCCGCCTTTAGATCATCTTCACAGCGGACGCGCCGTGGAAACGCCGCCCCAGCGCGACCAGCGCCCGGCAGTGGGTCCCAAGGGCTGGCTCGAATTTCTCGACGATGTCGGCATCGAATGGACCGTGCTCTATCCAACGACCGCGCTATCGTACGGCAAAATTGTCAGTCTGGATTACGCCGTGTCGGTCTCTAAAGCCTACAACGATTGGCTTTATGAGACCTACGTGAAATTCAATTCGCGCTTCAAAGGGATGGCGATCCTGCCGATGCAGGATCCGCAGGAGGCAGCGAAGGAATTGCGCCGCGCCGTCACCGAGCTCGGCATGCTGGGCGCGATGATGCCGTCGAACGGTCTCGCGCACCCGCTCGGCTCGAAGATGTACTGGCCGATCTATGAAGAGGCCAACAACCTCGGTTGCTGCCTGGCGGTCCACGGCGGCGCGCACGATCGTTTCGGGATGGATCATATGAACATGTACGTGCCGGTGCACGCCCTCGGTCATCCTTGGGGTCTGACGATCAATTGCGCCGATATTCTCTATAACGGGATTTTCGATCGCTTTCCGCGCGTTCGCATCGCCTTTCTCGAAGGCGGTATTGCTTGGCTCCTGCTCCTCCTCGAACGCTTGCATGCGTCGCATGAAACCCACTACCAGTATATTCCACCGAGCGAGTACGGCATCCGGGAGGGCGAAGATCCTAGCCATTATGTCAAGAAATTGATCGAGAAAGAGCGTTTGTATCTGGGCATTGAGACCGAAGAACTGACCATGCCCTTTGCGATCAAGACCGTCGGCAACAAGCCGTTTCTCTACTCGTCGGATTTTCCGCACGAAGTCACCAACGAAAGTTGCAAGCATGACCTCGGCGAGTTGATGGAGAGCGACGAGATTACAGACGACGACAAGGCCGCCATGCTTTGGCGCAACGCCGAGACGTTTTACAAGCTACCGCTGTAAATCACCCGATTTCTATGAACGGCTGGAGCTATTGGAATCGTTCCAGTCGTTCCAAAAGTTCCAATGGTTCCAGCCGTTAAATAGATAACCAGCCTAGCTGAATGAAAGGATTCATCATGGAGACCTGTCGCGCCGCCGTCATCACTGAGCATAACAAACCCCTGACGATACAGCAGGTGCCGATCCCCAAACTCGATCCGGGCTCGCTGCTGGTAAAGATCACGGCTTCGACGCTCTGTGGCACCGACGTGCACCGCTGGCACGGTCCGTTGGGGGACGAGGACTCATTGCCAATCATCACCGGCCACGAACCCTGCGGTTACGTCGAAGACATCGCTGGCGAGCGGACCGATATCCTCGGTAACCCCGTCAAACATGGTGATCGCATCGTGTGGAGTTACGTTGCCTGTGGTTCTTGTTATTACTGCGCGGTTGCACTGCAACCCTGCATTTGCCCGGGGCGCGCATCTTGGGGACACAACCGCAGCGATCAGCATCCGTTTCTCCTCGGCAGCTGTGCCGAGTATATGTACGTGCCAAAAGAATGTCTCATCATCAAAGTTCCCGAAGAAGTCACTTCCGCGTCGGCGGCCGCGTCCGCATGCGCGTACCGCACGGTGATGCACGGCTTCGATCGGCTCGGGGCAATCAAGAGCCACGAGACCGTGGTAATCCAAGGCAGCGGGCCGCTCGGCAATTTCGCCACCGCGGTCGCCAAGGACCACGGCGCCAAGAAGGTGCTCGTCATCGGCGCGCCGGCCAACCGGCTGGAAGTTACCAAGCGCATGGGCGCCGACGGCGTGTTGAATCTCGAAGAAGTCACCGACGAGAAAGAGCGGCGCAACTGGGTACGCGATCACACCGACGGACGCGGCGCTGACATCGTGATTCAAGTGGCGAATAATCTTGCGGTACCTGAGGGACTTGCCTTGCTCCGCGGCGGCGGCCGTTACTTGAATATCGGCGCCGGAGGCAAGGCGAACATCGCCGTCGAACGGATACCGCAAGAGATGCTTTTCATCACGGTCCGTTCCGCCGAGCCGCGCCATTGGCTGCAGGCGATCGACTTTCTCGCCTCGAGAAGGAAATCTTTTCCTTTCGAGGAAATGATCAGCAAGAGCTATAAGCTCGATCAGATCAATGAGGCGATGGCGGCGATGGCGAGCTATTCGGTGGTAAAAGCAGTGATCAATTTTAATTGAAACAGCTTTTTTGCGTGAACCGTCTTGTGCCTAACCGCTAGGTGGAAACCCATGAACTATCAATTGGAGCATGTCGCTATTTACACCAAGGATGTCGATGCCTCGATCAAGTTTTATGAAAAGTTTTTCGGCGGACACGCTACACCGATCAGAAGAGGCGCCGCGGGTTATGGGTTCTGCTTTGTCAGAATCGCCGGAGCCCCGTCGATTCAGCTAATGGAGTCCGCGACCGAAGTCGGCGTCCATCATTACGGCTATGTCACCGACGACGTCGAGCAGGTCGCCAAGGAATTTAGAGAAAAAGGCGAGGAGATTCTGCGCGAGAATCGCGACGACACGGGTAAGCTCACCACCATTTTTGTCAAGGACCCTAACGGCCTGGAGTTGGAAATCAGAGCGCCGCGTTAACGGATTGTCTAGCGAGCCGTTTTCGCACCCCGCAGAGTTTCACCCTTGCCATTTAGCCTCCGATCGTAGACACAAGCGATTGTTGCTTCTGCCCAAATTCACGTCAAACACCTGCCTAAGAAACGCACATGAGTTCATGTGGACCGTCGGACGACCAACCGACATCCCGACATGTTGCGTGGCCTCTGTGAAACTCGCCGACCGATTCGGGGCAAGCTGGCGACAGCTAGCGCGAGCCGAAATCGAGTAAATTTAGGGACTTCGAGATTCCCGTTTTCCCGGGAATGACATTGGAGGCTTTCCGACTCTTTGCCGGGGACCGTGATTGAAGTCGAGAAAGTCTCGGCACTTTCTGGCATGTAGAGTGCATTATTCGGCAAAGCTATATTCTTTCCCTTCGGGGAGCGACACGACTTCGCGATTGAATACCAATTGAATACCATTAGGGCAACGACACGCCAGAACCGATGCAATTAAATAAAGCCGCCAGGATCACCTGTGAGAGCGCAAAGATTTCTCCGATTTTATCCTCTCTCAAAGAGATTCACGCCAAGTACCAACAAGACTTCAGCGGCAAGGTAGCGACCTACATCCCGGAGTTGGCCAAGGCTGATGCGCGTCTGTTCGGCATTGCGCTCGCTACCGCCGACGGCCACGTATACGAGGTCGGCGATACAAATCATTTGTTTACGATCCAGTCGATCTCGAAGCCATTCGTCTACGGTCTCGCTCTTGAAGATCACGGGGTCGACTACGTGCTGAGAAAAGTTGGCGTCGAACCAACTGGGGAAGCCTTTAATTCAATCGTCTTCGATGAGCGTCGCAACCGTCCATTCAATCCGATGGTTAATGCAGGCGCTATCGCAACGACGGCTCTCGTCAAAGGAAAGGGTCATGACCAACGATTGGCCCGGCTGCTCCGCAAGTTCTCCGACTTGGCCGGGAGACCGCTCGAGATCGATCATGCCGTATATATTTCCGAGCGTACGACCGGTAACCGCAATCGGGCCATCGGCTATCTCGAACTAAACTTCGGCATGATCGATGAGCCGGTCGACGAGCATCTCGACCTCTATTTTGAGCAATGCTCGATCCTGGTGAGCGCGCGTGATCTGGCGCTCATGGCTGCAACCGTCGCCAATAACGGCGTCAATCCGTTGACCGGCAAGCGTGCTCTCGAAGAGCAGTACGTCAAGAACGTTCTCAGTGTCATGCACAGTTGCGGCATGTACGATTACGCTGGAGAGTGGAGTTATCGCATCGGGCTACCGGCCAAAAGCGGCGTCTCTGGCGGAATCATCGCAGTGCTTCCCGGCGAGTTCGGCATCGGCACTTTCTCCGCAGCGCTGGATGAACAATGGAACAGCTGCCGCGGCATACGGGTCTGCGAAGAGCTTTCGGAGCGCTTCAAGCTGCACATGTTCAAAAGTCGCTTTAGTGCGGCAGTCGTGGTTCGCCGCAGTTATCGGGGAACCACCGTGCGTTCGAAACGCCGACGTGGTGGCGCTCAGGAGTCGGTCTTAAACCAGAAAGGCTCGACGATCTGCGTTTACGAGCTACAAGGGAGTCTTTTCTTCAGCACCATAGAGCAAGTACTCAGGCAGGTCGCCACCGACCTGGATTCGTTTTCATTTCTGATTCTTGATCTCAAGCGGGTGCTGCAAATCGATGAATGTGCCCGTACACTATTGGATCAGATGAGGGAACAGTTGAGAAAGCAGGACAAGACGCTTCTGTTAACTCATTTGCCGGAACATTGCGCCGATCTGTTCGGAGATAAAGCCGAGTCCATAGGGCATGGCGAGAGCTTGTTTGTCGACATCGACTCAGCTCTCGAATGGTGTGAAGATCGGCTGCTTCAGGAAGAACAACCGGAGCTGTTACGCGTGCCGGCAGGTTGTCCTGTCCGAAATGGATATCCTTGGGGGCTTCGATCCTGGACAAATTGCGCTGATCGAGAGCGTTTTGAAAGAGGTGAGCTACTCTCCCGGTGAAACAATCATCCGGGAGGGTGAAATCGCCGACTCTCTCTATCTCCTGGCCGCGGGCAGAGTGAGCATTTGTCTCAGTATCAAGAACGGCGCACAACGCCAACGTTTGAGCACGATTACTCCCGGGCTGGCCTTCGGCGAATTGGCGCTATTGGACCGCGGCACCCGGTCCGCTGACGTCATTGCTGACGAACCGACCCTATGTTACGTCCTGCCGATCGCTCAGCTCCGAACGCTGGCGAGTAGCCATCCCGAAATACAGAACAAGTTAATTCTTAATATCGGGCGGGAACTTTCTGCTCGTCTGCGCCGCGCCGACGCCGAGATTCGTTCCCTGGCCGACTAACGCGCCTAGAAGGTTAACCCGTGCCGGGAATTTCGATTTGGTGTGTCTACAGATCAGGAGTTAGGTGCTGCTTCAGCTCGCTGAGTACCGCATTGATCCCGCCCTGGCTCTTGAGCGCGATGGCCTGGGCAGAAGCGCGCAACCGGAAACGATCCCGGGCGGAGATCTCCTTATTCGTCCAAATGATCACCGGAGTGCGCGCGCCCAGGGAGGTTTGCCGAAAGCGTTCGAGAAATTCAAACCCGTCGGTCCGTGGCATCAGGAGATCAAGAACGACGGCGGCAAATTGTTCGTGAGCAGCCGCCTTGAGGCCGCTCTCCGCGTCGGCCACACAAAATGTTTCATAGTCCAATTGCTCGAGTGCGGCCGCAGCCAATTTGAGGGTTTTCCGATCGTCGTCGACAACGAGATTCTCTTATCCTTCTCAGCCTTGATCCCCGCCCGCTGAAGCGATGCCAGTAAATCTTCCGGTCGAACGGGTTTTACCAGGTAGTCCCAAACAGGAAACGCGCGCGCGACCTCCTTTTCGGTCACGACCGAAAGAATGATAACCGGTTTGTCGCAGTTTCGCTGATCATTTCTGATCGCGTGAAATAACTCCCAGCCCCCCATGTCCCGTAGAATAAGATCGAGCGTGATCGCATCGACGGATTTGTTCCGGCAAATAGCTAACGCCCCTGCACCGCTGGCCGCAGTCTCGATCCGATAACCGCTCTGGGAAAGCATGCTCGACAACCATGTTCGTTGCTTCTCGTCGTCATCAATGACGAGAATTGTCGGAGCACGAGGTTTGGTGGTGGATCCGGGTGTTTTCATTTTGCTCTCGGCCGTTGCTTCTGGTTCAGGGGCACGCGGCAAAATGGCGTAAAAGATACTGCCTTTCCCCGGTGTGCTTTGAACCCCAACCGAACCGCCTTGGGCTTCAACCATCCGCTTGCAGAGTGCCAGACCGAGGCCGGTGCCCTGACTCCGTTTGGCCATACTTGAATCTAATTGCTGGAATTCTACGAAGAGCTTTGAGATATCCTCTCGCCGAATACCAATACCGTTATCCTCGACTTCAACGCGGAGCGCATCGCTTCCTTCGAGCTTGGCACGAAGGCTGACCCGCCCGCCGTCGGGCGTGAACTTGAGCGCGTTGGAAAGATAATTGTACAGCACCTGCTTGAGCTTGGCCGGATCGGTGATCACTTGCCCGATCCCCGTTTCGATTTCCACTTGGAGCTCGATCCGCTTGCTCGCCGCGATAGGCCTGAGAATGTCGCTGACTTCTTCGAGCAGTTTCTCGATGCGTACCGGTTCCGGATAAAACTCCATTTTGCCGGACTCAATTTTTGCGAGGTCGAGCACGTCATTGATGAGACCGAGGAGGTGCTTCCCGCTGCTGAGGATATCGCCCAGATATTCCTTTTGCTGGGGCGAAACGGCGCCCACTTTGCCGTCGAACATCAGCTCTGAAAATCCTCCCCACCGCCAGTTCGGCGCGGATATCCGAATCCATCGATGCGCTCGTGGTGCTCCAGCACGATGCGCCGGGCCAACATAGGCACATCCTCACTTTGCTCCAACAGCATTGCGCCGAGCTTCGGATGTTGTTCCAAAAGCCGGCGTTCCGCGTCGCTGAAACTGTCCTTCTTGCGAGTCAAATTCCTCGGTATGCGGGTTTCACCGATGTCGTGGAGCAATGCACCGAGTCCCAGCGCGCACGTATCGCTTCCATCGCTGTCAAAGGCGTCATATGCGTTGACCACGAGCGACAAAACACAAACGTTGACCGAATGGACGAACGCGTCTTCTTGATACCGGCGCATTTGCATCAGCAGCAAGTTTGCTTCCGGGGAACGCTTGATGCTGCTCATCAGATCCACGACGACTTTTCTGGCGACTTCGCCGTTGACCCGAGCGCCGCCGCCGACGCCGTCAAAAATGCTCTGAGCCGCGGCTAACGCATGCTGGTGAATCGTCTGCGCTGCGTGGATCTCTTGGGTCAAGGAGTGAATCGCGGGCTCGGCAGGGAAAGCCACTGCTGGTCCCGATGCGTTTACCGTACTGGCAGCTTCGCTCGCTTGGCCGTTGCCAGGCCCAGCATCAGCGATCGACCGGCTGATACCACGTCTGCGCCGCGCGAAATATCGATGAGAACTTCCCGGATGCCATGTTTTTTGAGAGTGTCGATGTCTTCGACGCACTTGATCAGCTTGCGGTGAAACCAGAACGGGGTTTGCAACCAGGAGCGATCAAGACCTACAACGTACATGCCGGGCTTGATCCCGCTTACGGGCACGCGTTTGCGAGTGCTCAGTTCCTCACTATGCATCTTTTTCACTGGTCAAAGCGACCGCGTCGAACGGGTTTTGGTGAGAGCGAGCTTAGAAGCGTTGCCAGTGTTCGGAGTCTGTCGATCCACTGGGCATCGTTGTTCTTGCCTGGGAAGCACCTAGGCGCCACTCTGTTACGCATGTTAACTGTCCGCCGGGCAAACCCCGCCTAGCGTTTTAATAATCGGCAGAAATAGCGGAAAGTTAAACGGCAGCGGCGCGATGCCGGGGCGTACGCAGAGATGAGTTACGCAGCAGCTCGTTGAATTTTATGAAATTGGCATCAGGCCACTGTATGAAACCCTGTGTGGACCGGGCCCATCGGCACCGATGTTCAATCGAGCTGCACCCACTCTTTGAACTCTTCGAGACCCAACTGCATGAGCGTGTTCATGAAAGGTCTGCCGGTTTTCTCGTGCCGGCCAGAGAGCTGATAGTATTCGCGCACCATCTCCGGCAGCCATTTGGCAATGGTGAAGCCTTTAAATTTTCCGTCGGGCACCGGATCAATAAAACGCTGGCCCACCTGCTGCCAGTCGTGGTCGGCGACCCAGCCGCGTTGGGTTGCGAAAACGCTTTGCAAGATCGCACTGCGATGCCCCGCCAGCATCGCCTCGTCGAGCGTGAAATTCCAACCCGTCGTGGCATTGAACGAATCGACAATGCTGTTCAAGCCATCCGGCTTGAGATGCATCTGCGCAAACCAGCAGCCGCCCATGAGGCCGACGAACTGGCGGTACTGCTCGGCGATCACGTTGGACTGGGGCCATCCTTTGGGATCGTCACGATCGAGCGGTCCCCACTTCTCGCGATATTTCAAATCGGGCGGCGGATTCGCCGCGCCGCCGCCCTGCGGCTTCATACCGCCGCTGGCGACAATTTCGCGCAGCATGTTGCTGAAGTGGGGCCGCCAATCATGCATGGCGGGAACGCCGCGCTTGGTATGAACGACCCATTTCACAGCGTCGCCGCCGATCGCTTCGGCGACTTCGAGCGGACCGTCGGCAATCAAGTTGCCCCATTTGCCTTCGCGCCGCGCGGTCATCTCAAGCAACTTGTCGATCGCCTCCACATTGCCCCATTCAAGTCTCAAGCCATCGCAATCCTCGGCTTTGACCATTCCTTTTTCATAGGCTTCGAATAAAACGCCAGCACCGAAAGCGAAGTGACCGCACTCGATGCCGAGATCGTTGATGCGCTCGGCAAGATAGAGCGTCGCATTGCCTTTGACGCCGAGATTCCAAAACGTGTCGAGCCACTCGGCGCCGGCATTGAAGTGGCCGATCTTGCCTTTGAATTCGCCTTCGCCGATCTCCACGTCCCAGGGGCAAAGACGCGCGCATTGAAAACACGGCCGCTGCGTAACTCGGTTGTGATCGAAGCCGCGGTTGTGGTCGGCGATCAGCGAGCTTTGCATGTTGTTGTTGGGCAGCGCCTCGAGATGGCGCGCGTGGCCGACGCCATAGCGGTCGGAAACCGAATACTGCTGCAGCGTCTTGCGCCATCTGAGCCCGGCCTCGATGAGCGCGGCTTTGTCGTGCAGCGGCGGCCGCTTGGTGCCGTAGACGACGATCGCTTTGAGTTTTTTCGAGCCGAAAATCGCTCCGCCGCTGTGCGATGCGGAATGATTGTAATCGTTGCACAGCATCGCCGCGTGGACCATGTGCTCGCCGGCGGGTCCGATGCCCATGACTTTGGCGTCTTTGATGCCGACGTCGGCACGCAAAAAATCTTCGGTATCGCGCGCACCCTTGCCCCAGAAGCGGCTCGCGTCGCGCAATTCCGGTCTGCCGTCATTGACAAAAAGGTACGTCGGTTTGCTCGCCGCGCCTTCGAGAATGATGCCGTCGTAACCCGCCTGTTTAAGATACGCTGCCCAATAGCCGCTCGCCGCGCCGCGGCCGAGAGAGTAATTTGTCATCGGGCTCAAAAACACCGCGCAGACTTTCGTTCCACCGGGCGTAAGACCCGTCCCGGTTAACGGCCCTGTGAACATCACCATCTTGGCCGCCGGATCATATGGCTTCACGTCGAGCGGCAGCTCGTGCATGAGCATGTAAAGCGCCAGTGCCTGCCCACCAATAAATTTTCGCAGCACCGGCTCTTCGGGCAAGTTCTCGTCCTTTAGCGATCCCGTCGTCATATCAACGCGCAGAATTTTCCCCATGTAGCCGCCGGGGAGCGCCGTTGTGCGTTGCTGTGGAAATAGGTCAGACGAATTTGCCATAGCGTTCCTTACGAGATTGGATGAACAAAATTGGAGTAATGGAGTGATGGAGAACTGGAGTATTGGGTTTCTCCGGACCCATCACTCCAACACTCCAGTACTCCATTACCCCATGCCTTACATCTTGAACGCTTCCTTCACGAACAAACTCTCCAAGGGAATTTCCTTCTTCACGAGTCCTTGCTCGATTTGATAGCGGTTCAACGCCTGGATGCTCTTTTTGTCCGAGTCGGTGAGCACGCACGCATAAGGATCGTAGCCCAGAACATCGCGTTCTTTGGCGTAGCCCGTGGCATCGCCGTTCTTGAAATATTTTGGCGCCAGCCGGTTCGCTTCGCGAAAAGCTTCGATGAGTTTGGCCGCTAGATCGGGATACTTTTCCACTGTCTCCTCTTTGATCGTCATGATGTGGATGATCGGATAGATCTGCGTTCGCTTCACGTAGCGAATGATTTCATCGGTGTCTTCGAATAGAGGTTTCACGCCAGGCACTTGACCCATCACGCCCGGCAGCACGCCGCCGCCGAACAAACCCGGATAACCCGAGTCGCCCGCGACGAGTGCGGCGCCGAGCTTGCCTTCGCCGAGAAGTTTGGCCAGATGGGGCTTTTCCTGACCGAATGGCGGCGGCGGATCGAGTCGCTCGACTTTCACCTGCAGTTCGTTGCCGATAAAAACTTCTTTGCCGGACACGAACCAGCCCACGTCGGTAGTTTTAATGCCGTGTTCATCCAACAAATAACCGCGCGCCCACGACACCGCGGTCGCGCCATAGCGGAAGGCGCCGATTTGTTTGCCCTTGAGCTCGCTGGGATGCTTCAGTTTGCCCTCGCAGAAAAATATATTTCTTTGCCGCGGGCCGCGCTGGAAGAATACCGGCAGTGCGAGAAAGCGTTTGCCCTTTTCCTTGGCGCGCATCAACGTCGCCGTCGACATCTCGGCGACATCGAACTCGCCCTGCACGAAGCGGTAATGAATCTCCCCCGCCGAATACTTGTCACCGACATACTCGAGATCGTAGCCGTCGATTGGAATCAGTCCGTCGATCAAGGCGCGATTGCGCGGATTGGGATTGGTACTGAATGTTATGCGTGGTTTATCCGCCATCGTTATTCCTCCACATGGGTATGAATTTGTAGGGGCAGACCTATGTGTCTGCCCTCTCGGACGGGCGACCACCCAGGGTCGCCCCTACGATTCTATTGAACCGCCAAATGCTTCTTCAGAAATTCCATCGCCCGCGGCCAAGACTCTTGATCGGCCTGCGCATGATACTTTTCGACATGATGGCGATCCATGAACGCATGGCCCGCGCCTCTGTAGACGTGAAACTCATGGGCCTTGCCGAACTTGTTTAGCTCGGCGGCTATTTTCTCCATATCCTCCAGCGTGGGATTTTTGTCCGTCACGCCGAAATGGCCCTGAAGCGGGCAGCTGATCTCTGCCGTGCGCTCGAACGGCGTCGGGCTTTCGCCCCACTGCCGGAAACAACTGCCGGGATACCAGGCGACGGCCGCTTTCAGCTCCCGGTTGGTCGCCGCCATCAAGTAGGCCACCCGCCCACCCATGCAAAAGCCGAGGATGCCGATTCGGCCGCCGTCGACGAATTTGTTTGCTTTGAGGTAATCCACAGTGGCGTTGACGTCTTTTATGATGTTGGTATCGCGCGCTCGTGCGCGGCGCGTTGGTCCTTCGTCTTTACAATCCGGCCCATCGCGATGGTAGAGATCCGGCGTCACGGCAAAGAATCCGGCAGCGCCGGCACGCTCGGTCATCTCCTCCATAAATGGATCGACGCCTTCCTGATGTTGAATGAGAATGACTGCCGGTATTGGTCGATTACTGTCGGGCTGACTGATGACAAGGTTCATCGAACTGTTATCGACAATGATTTGTTCACGATGCAATGTCACATTATGTTCCTCCCTGTCGCAGCCTCTCTTCACGGTTTGAACAATTGAACGACTGGAACGATTGGAACTCCCGAAGGGATTTACATCCCTTGCCTAAGCTTCATCTCTTCAACCAACGTCGGCAAATAGGCCGCGACCAGCGCTGGCGTGCCTTTGCGCACATAGTCGAGCCCGCGCTTGAGCGCCGGCGCGACTTCTTCGGGCTCGCGCACCGTCTCGCCGTAGCCGTTGGCCGACTCGGCCAGCTTGGCGAAGTCCGGCGGCGGATCGAATAGTCCACCCTCGAAGTTTTGATTGCGCACGGCGACGCCTTTCGGATAAGTGCGCACCAAGCCATTGGTGCCGGTCGTATAAGAACGGTTGACGAAAACCAAAGTCAAAAATGGCGCTTTGTAATGAGAAGACGTCCACAGTGCGGGCATCGGCGTGCCAAACATGAAATAACCGTCGCCGGTGGCCAGTACGACGTCGCGGTCAGGCGCAGCAAACTTCGCTCCCAACGCCGCGCCGGCACCCCAGCCGCCCGAGGAACCGCCGCTGCCAAAATAGGTTCCCGCCTGCGACCGACCATGGTGGGCGCAGACGTAATCGGAGTTGCTGAGCGCGTCGTCGAGGAGAATCGCGTTCGGTTCGAGAATTTTTCCGAGCTGATAAGCCACCCAGCGCGGATGCATTGGATTGCGCCGGCCCGCCTGTTGCGCTTCTTTTTCATTCTCCTGATTGAGCTCACGCTTGGAAACTTCGAGTCGTTCGCGCCGTTCGGCGATGCGGCTCATGTCGCTCTTCGAGAGCAGCGCCGTGGCGGCGTCATGGATCGCTCGCGCGGCGGACGCCGCGCCAACCGGCAGCCAGAGATCCGCCTGGAACTCCATCGTCTTGTAGTTAGACATCACCGGATCATTGTCTACCCAGATCACTTTGCTGCCCGGGCGCGGCGCCGCGCTCGGCGTGATGTAGGGCACCAGCGCTTCGATCATCAATATCGCATCGGCATCCGAGATCTCCGGTCCGGTACCATAGAGCGCATGGCTGGCCGGAAAATTCAGTCGGTCAATGCGGTATGAGTCCATCACCGGCAAGGCAAGCAATTCCGCGAGCCGCAGAATTTCGCCGACCGCCTCGGCATTGCGTCCCGCGGTGCCGCAGTAAATCACCGGATTGCGCGCTTCGATGAGCCACTGCGCGGCGCGCTTGGCGTCCGACGGGTCGGGCCACGCCGGACACGCGATGCCGAGCTCGTCGCGGGTCGGAAAAGCAGTCTTGCCGGGAAATTTAAGCATCGCGGTTTCCCGTGGCACCGTGAGATAGATCGGTCCCTTTGGTTCGCTCATCGCCACTTGTAGCAAACGGCTTACCATGAAACCGGGATTGTCCTGGTGCTCCAGGCGATGATCGATTTTAGTGTATTGACGTAGAATGGCGCCCTGATCGCGCGGCTCTTGCACCCATTGCACCGCGCTGTTGCGCGCGCCGGCCATCGAGCCAGGGTAAGCACGCGGTCCGGTGCCCGCGGTAATTAACACCGGATAATTTCCCCGCCATGCGGTGTGAATCGCGCCGCCGTAATTGAGGGTGCCGACATCGACGTGCACCGCGGTCGCGGCTGGCTGGTTACGAATCATCGCGCTGCCAAGCGCGGCATTAAGCGCCACGCTCTCATGAGGAACGGTGACGAGCTTCGGCGTCGGCCAGCCTTTTTCGTTCGCCTTGGCGACGCTCTCCTGCCAGAAGGCGATCTCGGAACCGGACACGAAAAACAAATGGTCGATGCCGCCCAACTTCATCGACTGAACCAAAGCGTCGGACCATTCCTCCGCCGGATATTCACTCCATCGGGCATCGTGAGAAATATTTTCGGCCATAATGATCTCCTCTTAGAAAGGATGAAGGCTGAAGGATAAAGGATAAAAATATAATTTGACCAGGAAGGACACGAAGTTCACGAAGCGTCTGTCATATTTTGTCTACTATGCTTGAAAATTTGCCCAGCCTGCGCAAATTTTCGGACAGTCTATCGGGTGCCTCGGATTATTCTCGCGCCAAGACGCCAAGAACGCAAAGTGACGGGCCAAGCCCGTCAACCCGAACGAATGTGAGGGATCTGAGAAAGATTTCTCCCTTAGGTCGAAATGACCAGCTCCCCCTTGGCGGCCTTTGCGCCTTTGCGCGAGACAATCAGATTTGGTTGCGGCGTAGCCGCGCTAGGTTCTTTGCGGCTAAATTCCGACTCTTTCAGCCCATCACTCCAATACTCCAACACTCCATTTATTCCAATTCCTCTACGCCAGCGGATTTTTACAGACGACGTTCAGCAGCGCCTGGCGTCCTTCTTCCTTGACAACCTTCAACGCCTTTGCCAATGCATCGGGAACTTCCGATGGTTCCTCGACGCGCGCCGCATAGGCGCCGCAGGCTTGCGCGGTGAGC
>DASPXM010000120.1:0-3323 GCA_035637295.1 Verrucomicrobiia bacterium | reverse complement strand
CGGCTCTTCCTTGAGGCGAAGAAGTTTGCCGACCGCCATGGCCGCGCCCAAGCCACCCATGGTCGCGGTCGAGTGAAAACCGGATTGATAGTGGTGCGGATTGATGGCATCGGCGATGCGGCACTCAATTTCGACGCCCAGAATGTAGGCGAGGAGGAATTCTTGACCGTCGACTTTTCTTTTCTCGCCGACGGCCAATACGGCTGCAAGCACAGGGGTCGTCGGGTGCGTGAGCAAACCGTAAACTGCCTCTCTGGAAGTTGATAGTTGCGTGTCATCATAATCCATGGCGTGGGCGGCCACACCGTTCGCTAAAGCCGCCTTCGCTAGCGGCGCTGACAGAGAGGTTCCGAGAATGGTGGACTCCTCCCTGCCGTTCATCTGCCGGATCTGCGCCTGGACGATGCGCGAGCACTCATCCGTCGAACCAGCCAGCGCGACACCCAATCCGTCGAGAATGAAACCCCGCGCTAGTTGGATGACCTCATGCGGGATATCGCGATACCGGGTCGTCGCCACGAAGCTTGCGACTTCTTGTGTAAGTCCCATTTAACCGGTCCGTCTTCGACAAACGTCTGACAGAAAATCTCCCCCCGTAATACCCTCGCGCAACATTGCACCGGCGAACGATCAAGTTCAAGAGGAGTCCATAGCATGGAATGGCTGAGCGTCGTTTTAGGTCCGCTGTCGATGGCCGCGGGAGTGCTTCTCTTGCAGATCGTTCTCGCAGCGTTTATTTGGCTCACCGGCAAAATCGAAGGCTACGATCCGATTAATGAAATCGTCCTGCGCGATAATGCGGCTTTGGGTGTTCGCTACGCGCTTTACGTTTTCGCCGTGGTATTTGCGCTGCTCGGCATCTTTGACCGTTCTCAAGGAGATTCGGGCATCTTGGAATTTTCCAGCCACGCCCTTCTGGCTGCGCTACTCATTCATCTGTCGCGCTATCTGAACGACTGGCTGATCCTCTATGACTTCAGCAATAATCGCGAAGTCGTTCAAGAAAAGAATATCGCCGTCGCGCTCGTCGAGGGCGCGACGTACGTGGCGAGCGCTTACGTCATCGCGGGCGCGTTTTATGACTGGGAAAGCGGGCTATGGCTCGCGGTTGTCTGGTTCGTGATTGGCCAGTTTCTTTTGGTGGCTCTCGGCGTCCTGTATCGAGTTTTCGCCCGTGGCGCGGCGGAGGCGCTAAACGCTCACAACGCCGCTGTCGGCGTCTCCTTGGGAAGCTTTCTGCTGTCAGGAGGGATTGCGTGTGGGGCAGCGATCAGCGGACCGTCAAGAGGCTGGCAACAGGACATCGCAGCGGTCGCTCTCTTCATATCGCTCTGGCTCGCTTTAATCGCCGCCGCGCATTTTCTCACTGAGTTGGTGGTCTTCCGCTCTTCCCGCTTGAGCGATGAGGTCATGCACCAGGGTAATATCGCGGCAGCGCTTTTTAAAGCGGTCATCTTCGTGGCAGTAACTCTCAGCTATGCCCACGGATGATCGGCGATGAAAAAGTCTTCGAAAGTTAATCTGGTTTTTCTCTCTTCCTTCGCCGCCGGCGTGATGAACGGCTGCGGCGGAGACGATGGAGACTGGGTCGAAGCGAAGCGCTGCGTCAATCCCGACAATGTTGTCGTCGAAGACCGTTGGTGTGAGGATCAGTCACCGCGCGGCAGCGGGCACGGCGGCGGCTTCTACCATCACTACTACGGCGGGCGCGGTTATTATCCCGGCGATGTCGCCTCCGGAGGCGGTAAGATTCCCCGGGACGGAGTAAGTTATGCAAGCCCCAGCCGCGTACCGCGCGGCGGCTTCGGCTCGACCGGAAAAGCCTTCGTCAGCCGGGGTTCCATCGGCGGTTAGACAATTGTCGACGTCGCGATGAAAAGAGTTACGACAACTCCGCGCCCGAATTGGGAGAAGAAAGTCGAAGAGCTCGGCCTCATCTATCACCACACCGAGGGCCGTCCCTACTGGAACGAATCGGCCTATTACGTTTTCCGATCGTCGGAAATCGATCGGATTGAGTTAGCCACTAACGAACTACACCAGATGTGTCTCAAGGCCGCCCAACACATCATCGATAACAACCGCTTCAAGGAATTGGCCATTCCGGACGCGGCAGTCCCCGTGATCAAGCAGGCTTGGGAAGATGAACCACCGGCAATTTACGGCCGCTTTGATCTGGCATACGACGGCGCGCAATTGAAACTGCTCGAATACAACGCCGACACGCCCACCGCTTTGCTCGAAGCGTCGGTTGCCCAGTGGCATTGGCTGCAAGATCTCTTTCCCAAACTCGATCAGTTCAACTCGATTCATGAGAAGCTACTCGCCAAATGGCAAGAGCTCAAACCTTACTTGGCAAATCCCGTTCATTTCACCTATCTCGAGCCGCGGAACGTCGAGAACAGCGAAGACCTCATGACCGTGACTTACCTAATGGATATCGCCAGTCAGGCAAGCTTTGACACGCTATTGGTGCGGATCGACGATATGGGTTGGGATGCGGCGCGGAATTGTTTCATCGACCTGGACAACCGCCCGATTCGAAGCATATTCAAACTGTATCCATGGGAGTGGTTGCTGCGCGATCAATTCGCCGATCCATTACTCTCCACCTACACTTATACTCAGTGGATTGAGCCGATATGGAAAATGCTCTTGTCCAATAAAGGCATTCTGCCAATCCTGTGGGAATTGTTTCCAGGACATCCGAATCTACTTGAATGCCACTTCAACCAACCCAGGGGGTTAAATGACTACGTGAAGAAACCTTTGCTATCGAGAGAAGGCGCCAACCTGACCATCAGGCGCGGTGGATCATTCAAGAAACCGAAGGCCCATACGGCGACGAAGGATTTATCTACCAGTCGTTGGCCCATATCCCGGCCTTCGACGAAGTTTATCCGGTGCTGGGAAGTTGGGTGATCGACGGCACAGCGGCAGGCATCGGGATTAGAGAATCTTTCTCTCCGACAACCGATAATTTAAGTTGCTTCGTTCCCCATCTCTTCGAGTAAACAAGTCTGCGTGCGCACGGCGGATCCCAGCGTTGGGTAGTGGTTCAGTTCGGCCAAGATCCCTCACTGCGTTCGGGATGACAAATAGCCTAAAATGTCATTCCGAGCGGAGCGAGGAATCTTTCTCGATTTAAGATCCATCATAGCTTCTAAGTGAGCCATTACCCAGCCTTGACATGCCCGGAAGCGTAAGTTAGCTTAAGCGCCAACTGGACACCTTATCCAGAGTGGTGGAGGGATAGGCCCTTCGAAGCCACAGCAACCGGTTCCGATATAAGGAACGCTGGTGCTAAATCCCGCCCCTGCATC
>DASPXM010000119.1:0-5036 GCA_035637295.1 Verrucomicrobiia bacterium | reverse complement strand
TGGAGTGATGGAATACTGGAGTACTGGAATATTGGGTAGGACGAATTCCGAGTCACCCATTAATCCAACATTCCATTACTCCATTCCTCCAATCTTTCAGGAGATCTTCATGTCCACCATCCGTTACGTTGCTTTTCTCGCCGAAGATCCGGCCAAACTAGTCGACTTCTATAATCGATTTCTCGGTACCGAGGAATTGGAGCGGTCCGCCGAAGGTGATATTTCAGTCACCGATGGCTTCTACAATCTAACCTTCTTCAAAGAGCGCCCGGCGCTGGGCGAGATGAAGATGGACCTCGGTCTGCATCACATCGGTTTGGAAGTCGAAGACCTCGAAGCGGTCAAGGGAAAATTCCTTGCGCTCAATCCACGCGGCGTGATTCTCCAGGAACCGAACGATATCCACCATGGGGAAATTCGTATTCATGATCCGGAATGCTTTCCTGTGAGCTTATCGACCAATAGCTTCGGTGTGCCGAAGAACAAAGAAAAGCAATTTCCCCGCATTCGCCACATCGCCTACAACGCGCTCGACCCGGAAATGATGCTGCGCTTCTACACCCAGGTTTTCGGCTTGCGCGAGGTGCCGTCAAGTCACCTGCGCCGCCAGCAAGGACTCGACAATCGTTTCTGCGCGGACGGCAAGACCAATCTCGCCATCCACCCCTTTTACAGTCGCGTCGAGGGCCATGAAGCCAAATACGGCATCAACCACATCGGCTTTTTGACCAACGAAATGCGAGCGACAATGGCGGAATTAAGTAGCGTGTTGAAGATCGCCCCACGTCCCTCGACCCGGCCTTATGCCGAATTTCGCTTTCGAGACGTCGAAGGCAATGCATTGGATCTATCGCAGACCAAGGGCTGGGAAGTTGACGTGGATAAATGGGAAACTGCGGCGTGAATTTCAAGTTCAACGTTCCAGGTTCAAGGTTCAAGGTATTCGGATACGGAAACACGCGGGCCGGGTCGAGGCCCTTCGGCCGCCAGATCTATTGCTTCCGAATGTACTGCCGAGATTGGCGAAGAACGCCGGATGCGCTCCGTCCGCCACGAAGGCCGAAACCTCTAGCCGATAAAATGAAACCCGCCGTCCACATTCAGCAATTGGCCCGTCATAAAATCACTTTCCGGCGACGACAAGAATAGCACGGTGCCGACTAGATCGTTTTCCACTTGGGAGCGCTTAATGCTCCGCTGCTGAGCGCGGACCTTCTCGTATTCGGGATCGACCTGGCGGCCTTCGGTGACGACGAAGCCGGGGCTGACAGTGTTGACACAAATATTCCAGTCGCCCAATTCCCGCGCCATCGCCCGTGTCATCGCGATCAGCGCGCCTTTGGAAGTCACGTAGTGAATGTAATTTGGATTGCCCGTCAGCGCGACATTCGATGAGATGTTGATGATCTTGCCGTGCTTCTGCTTCTGCATTCGCGGCACGACGGTCTTGGCGCAGAGCCATGAGCCGCGCACGTTGACAGCCATCGCTTTATCGAATTCCTCGACGCTCATCTCCCAAAACGGTCCTTTCCAGACCGTCATGAAATAAGCCGCGTTGTTGATCAGCACGTCGACGGTGCCAAATTGCTTCACGGTCTCTTCCACCATCGCCTTGACGCTGTGCTCGTTGGAAACATCGCACGCCATGCTGATGGCGCTGCCACCCATGTCCTTGATCGCTTTGACTATGTGGTCGGCACTCGCAATATCTGGCAAAGATAATTTCGCGCCTTCCTTGGCAAACCCCATGGCATAGGCCTTGGCAATTTTTCCACCGCCACCGGTGATGATGACTGATTTATCTTTGAAACGCATTGGAAACGCCTCACTTCAACGGTTCTGAAATTAATGGCCGAGCCTGCTTACGGCCCACGTCAATCTCTCCGATCTCCTTCCCCTCGACGGGGAAGGATAAAGGAAGGGGTGTCTTCGGATCTTTCTCGCACCCCCATCTTAATCTTCCCCCGTCGAGGGGGCAGAAATTTTGACCTGCTCGTCTTACCCGTCGTGCACTGTTTGGCCTCAATCGTTTTCCCTGGGACACGAAGGAGAAAAATCCTCTAGCCCACAAAATGTGCGCCGCCGTCGACGTTGAGCAGTTGCCCGGTCATGAAATCGCTGTCGGCTGACGCCAGGTACATCACGGTGCCGACCAAGTCGTTTTCGACTTCGGTTCGTTTCAATGAACGACTCGCCACCCGATTGGCGTTGAAGGCCGGATCGACTTGGCGCCCTTCGGTAAGAACAAAGCCGGGGCACACCGTGTTCACGCAAATATTGAAGTCGCCGACTTCGCGCGCCATTGCTCGCGTCATCGCGATCAATGCGCCTTTGGACGTCACGTAGTGAATATAGTTCTGGCCGCCGTTGAGCGCCGTGCCGGAAGAAATGTTGATGATCTTTCCTTTGCCCTGCTGTTTCATGTATGGGAACGCCGCCTTGGCGCAAAGCCACGAGCCGCGGACATTGACGGCCATGGCCTTGTCGAACTCGTCGACTTCCATTTCCCAGAACGGGCTCTTTTTGACGTTCATAAAGTACGCGGCATTGTTGACCAGGACGTCAATGCTGCCAAATTGCTTGGCTACTGCGTCGACCATGGCCTTGACGCTTTTCTCGTCAGAAACATCACAGGCCATGCTGATCGCCGTGCCGCCCATATCGCGAATGGCTTTCACGACATGATCGGCGCTCGCGATATCAGGCAGCGCCACCTTCGCGCCCTCTTTGGCGAAACCAATTGCATAGGCCTTGCCAATCTTTCCACCGCCGCCGGTGATGATAATTGCTTTATCCTGAAACCGCATGGCTGTCTCCTTTCTAGAAACGTATTGCTTCGGTCAATTAACATCGCCTTCCGGCGAGTGTCAACGAAATAGGTCGCTGCGTTGACACCGGATGCTCGGGCTCTTATGATCTTTCCAAAATCACGGCGAAAGAAACTCCCACATGGCCAAACTAAAACTCACCATTGCTTTCGACAAATACGATTACTTACAACCGTTGCGCGATGGTCAAGTCCAACCTGAGGGTATCGATCTCAACCTGCTCACCGTTGAGAGCGGCATCCGCCACGAGCGCATGTTTCACTACGGTGAATACGACGCCTGCGAGTTTTCCATGTCGTCTTATCTCGTCGCCCGCGGCCAGGATATCGATTGGCTGCAAGCGATTCCGTTTTTCCCGCGTCGCATGTGGGGCCACAAGTTCTGTTTCGTTCGAGCGGGCTCGGGAATTAACAAACCGTCGGACCTAAAGGGTGGCCGCGTCGGTCTTCGGAGTTATGAAAACACACTCGCGTTAGTGACTAAAGGCATGTTGATGAACAGCTATGACCTCGGCGTCAGCGACGTGACTTGGGTGATCGTCAACAAAGAGGCGGTCGGAACAAAGCTGCCCTCCAGCATCAAAGTCGAGTTCATCGAAGGGAAACGAAAACTGGAGGATCTGCTTGTCGAGGGAAAAGTCGACGCCGAGGTCGAGCCGGACTTGCCTCAACGGTGGATCCGCGGCGAGGGAACCGTCCAGCGTCTATTTCCGGAGTTCGAAAAGGAAGAACGGGAATACTACAGACGCACAAAGATTTTCCCGATCATGCACCCGATCGTCATCAAGAAAGAAATTCTCGACCGCGATCCCTGGGTGGCAACCAGCCTGTTTGAAACGCTCATGGCGTGTCGCAAGGCGTATAATGAATTCATGGAACAGCCGCACCGGCTGAGTTTCGCGTGGGGCCGTTCCTATCTGGAGGAAGAGAGAAAATTCTTCGGCAAAGATCCCTTCTACCAGGGCTTCAAAGAAAACTACAACGACGTCGAGAACCTGATCAAGTTCGCCGATCAGCAAGGTATGCTCGGGCGGAAATTGAGTGTCGAGGAATTGTTTACGGAGAATACTAGAAACACGTGACCGAGGATGGAGAATGGAGGATCGAGGATCGCAATTGCCATCCTCTATCCTCCACCTTCGATTCGCGATAACCGGGAGGATTTATGGCCGACTACCGAATCATCGACGCCGACGGACACGTGATGGAGCTCGATAGCGAGCTGCGCGAGTTCATCGGTCCGCCTTATAAAGATCTCGAGTGGCATCAGAGCTATTCGTTCTGGCCAGGATTGACGATGGATGGCTATCTTCGATCTCTTCGGCAGAAAGGCGGCTGGGCCGGTGGCGGCGACGGACCTAAGGCGAATCATTGGCTTGAATTTCTCGACAAGAACAAGATCGAGCTCACAGTGCTTTATCCGACCCAGGGCCTGACTCACGGCGCTATCCAAGATAAAGACTGGGCGATCTGTATGGCCAAAGCCTACAATGACTGGCTCTATCACAAGTTCATAAAAGTCAGCCCGCGCTTGGTTGGGGTTGCGCTGCTACCGATCCAAGACATCGCTGAAGCCGTCAAAGAATTACGCCGCGCCGTCAACGAACTCGGCATGGTCGGCGCGGTATTGCCCGCGGTCGCACCGGCGGGACGACTTTATAGCGGTTCTGAATTTTATCCGCTCTGGGAAGAAGCGCAGAAGTTGGATGTGCCTGTTTCGACTCACGGCGGTCTGAGCATGCCGGCGCTCGGTCTCGACATGGTGAACAATTTCACTATCGGCCACACGTTGGAGCATCCTTTCGCGCAGATCCGCCAATTCGTCGCCATGATGTTTGAAGGGGTATTCGAGCTCTTTCCTGATTTTAGATTCGGCTGCATCGAGTGCGGCGTCGGCTGGGTGCCCTACATGATGGACCGCATGGACGAAGAGCAGGAACGAAAAGGTCATTACTCGCCTCGTTGCAAGCTTAAACCGAGCGAGTATGTGAAGAAAGGCAATATTTTCTTCGCCATCGAAGTCGAGGAGTCGGCGCTGCCGCTCGCGGCGCAAGTCGGCAACGAGAATGCGCTCATCTGGGCGTCGGATTATCCCCATGAGCGCGACCAGCGGGACTTCAGTCAAGACATTCCGAACCTGATCGCCCGCAAAGACATCAGCGACGAGCTCAAAAGAAAAATCTTCTGGGACAACCCGCTGCGCTTTTAC
>DASPXM010000118.1:0-3015 GCA_035637295.1 Verrucomicrobiia bacterium | reverse complement strand
GAAGACAATCAAGAAACATGAAACCCGACTACAAAAATTCTTGTAATCGCGCCCCAACTGTGGAATTTACAATCGCAGCAAAACGCTTTCAAAAAAATTGGAGAATACAGCCATGGCAGAAAACGGCGCGACCCACCTGTCGTTTACGGGGAATTGCTATATCGAGCACCGGGTATCGGTGCATCAGGAAAAAGAGGGCTTTCGCAAGCTTATTGAGCTGCTGAAAGCATCCGATTTGAGCTTTGCGAATATGGAATGCGCCATCCAGGACGGCGAAGATTGGCCTGCATTCGGCTCGGGCATGGGTTGGGCCGGGACTTTCATGGGCGCTCCGCCGAGCATGATCGAAGAGCTCAGGTTCATGGGTATCGATGCCGTATACGCAGCCAACAACCACGTCGCCGACTTTGCCGAGCGGGGGATTCTGACCACGATCAATTATTTGAAACGCGGCAGGATGCCCTACGCTGGCATCGGCGCCAGCCTCACCGAGGCGGCGCAGCCGACTTACCTGGAGACCGAAAACGCGCGCGTCGCGCTGATCGCTTTGGCCGACTGGGGCCCCCGCCAAATGATGGATCTCCCTTTCCCATGGCCTGCAGGTTACATGGGCTCGGACGAGTTGCCGCCCTACAAAAGCCGCCCGGGGGTCAATCTGCTGCGCTACGACGCGGTCGTACATGTGGACCGGGCAGCCTTCGAACAGCTGCGACGGATCAGCCAGGAACTGAATTGGAAGCGCGGCAAAGTCGTGCGCTTCCAAGGGGCGGCGCGAACCGAGCCCCTCGTCGGCTCCTCACTCAAAGGCTGGGAAAAGGACACCGACACCGAGTTCTTTTTCATGGGCCGGAAGTTTGTCCTGGGCGAAAAGTTTCGCATGGCCACTTTCCCTTTCCGGGAGGACTTGGATCGGACCTACAAGCATGTGACGGAAGCGCGGCGCCATGCCGACGTCGTCATTGTGGCGCTACACGACCAGGCCCACGGTATCGGTGTGCATGATTACATAAACACGTTTGCTCACGGTTGTATCGATGCCGGAGCCGACATTTACATCAATCACGGCGGTCTCCAGCGCGGCATCGAATTCTACAAGGACAAGGTGATCCTCTATGGCCAGCCGCCGCTCTACTTGCAGAACAACGAGGTAACCAAGCTTCCCGTGTCGATGAAGCTGCGCCTGGGCCTGAGCATCGACAGCACCGCTGGAGAATTACTGGAGGATCGAGAGCGCAACCGTGAACGCGCCGTCAACGCCGGCGGGCAAACCCACGCCTTCTCTCGCATCGGCAGTGCAGTCCACACCGTTGTTTTCGCGGAGAATGCCGCGCTGAAGGAAGTAAGAATCCATCCGACGGAGGAATATATCATTCACGGCCGCCGGCCCCGGTTAAGCGTGCCCCGCCTCGCGGAGCCCGAGGGCGAAAAGTTCAATCAGGTCATCGAGCGGGCGCGAGAGAGATCGAAACCCTTTGGCACCAGGATAGAAATTCGTGACGGCATGGGAGTCGCGCGGCCCGGTTGAGGCCAAGCCGAATTTATCGGCTATAAGCTCCACGAGAAAGTCTGCGACTTACGCAGCCGCGCTGAAAACCCTAGACAAGCTCGAGGAGGAACTGCACGTCGGCGACGATTACCTCATCATGGCCACCGACTATCCTCATGCTGACGCTGCGGAGAAGTTTCCCAAACGCACGGTGGGGGATCTTGCGAACAATTCCAATCTGTCAGAAGCGACAAGGCGAAAGATCCTGTGGGACAATCCGGCGCGACTCTATGGATCCGCGAGATTCCGAACAAGATCGGAGCCACCCAGCACCAACACGCAAGTTCAACTCAATAGCTGAACGAGGACTCAAGGGAATAATGGCGCGGCTCATAGTAACAGTCTATCTGTTTTTACTTTTGACAGGTCTCGCCACTGCTCAAGAACAAAAGCTGCAGAGGCTTAACGTCGTCTGGTCGACGATCGGCGGCACCACCTCGTCTTTGTGGGTTACAAAGGACGCGGGGATTTTTGCCAAGTACGGACTCGACGTCCAGTTGATTTTGATCCTGGCTTCCACCAGAGCTGCCTCTTCGATCATCGCGGGCGACGTGGACATTGGGCTCATCGGCAGCACGGCCCCGGTGCTGGCCCGCCTTGCAGGCAGCGATCTCGTAGTCATCGGCAACAGCACGACGCACGCCATCTTTTCGCTGATGACCCATCCGAGCATCACGGAAATTTCCCAGCTCAGAGGAAAAACTCTGGGAGTCGTCAGGTTTGGCTCGGTCAGCGACATTGGTTTGCAGCATGCGTTGAGAAACATCAACATCGACCCGAATCGGGACGTCAAGCTACTGCAGATCGGTGGCATTGGCGAAATGTTGGCGGCCATGAAAGCCGGCGGCATCCAAGGCGGTCTCTTTCCACCTCCTCTCTCCGGCGACGCCAAACGGCTGGGATTCAGGGAGCTAATGGATCCGGAAAGGGTGAATCTCAAGTTCGCCCAATCTCATCTTTCCGTGCGCCAAGCGTACCTCAAAGAAAATTCCGATACGGTGCGCCGCTTCATGAAGGCTTGGATCGAAGGCATTCATTACATGAAAACTCATAAGGACTTCACTATTGATGTTTTGAAAAAACACACCAAGTCCGAAGACCCGTCGGCATTGGAAGAAACCTATAGAATCTTCGCCTTGAAATATCTTCCTCCCGCGCCCTATCCGACCGAGGAAAGTGTGAAGACGATCCTCGACCTCATCGCTAGCTCGCAACCGAAGGCAAAAACAGCCCAGCCGAAAGAGTTCATTGATCCAAGCTGGGTAAGAGAATTGGAGGAGAGCGGTTTTATCAAGACGCTTTACCACTGAGGAGCGGCTAACCTCCCTTTGCGTGTAAGAGGCGACCGGCCGGTCGCCCCTACAGGTTTCGTGCTTGGAATTTGCCCATTCAATCCTCGACGCCCGGGATTTCTTTCCTTCCAAAGAACGCCAGCATAACAGGCGCAGCAAGCAAAATAATCGAGACGA
>DASPXM010000117.1:0-27335 GCA_035637295.1 Verrucomicrobiia bacterium | reverse complement strand
TGGGCGGTCGAAAAGGATAAGGGTTGGTGGGCCCACCTGGACTCGAACCAGGGACCAACCGGTTATGAGCCGGTGGCTCTAACCAACTGAGCTATGGGCCCATTCAGAAGTATTTCTTGTGTTAGCGTTGCGAGTTTCGTTAAGAAACGCAAAGGCGGAACTAATTTTCCATGAAACTCTTGAGTCGTTTGCTGCGGCTCGGGTGACGCAATTTGCGTAAAGCTTTGGCTTCGATCTGGCGGATGCGCTCGCGAGTGACCGTAAATTTTTGCCCCACTTCTTCCAGCGTGTGATCGGATTTTTCTCCGATACCGAAGCGCATGCGCAGTACTTGCTCTTCGCGCGGCGTCAGGGTCGCCAACACCTTGCGAGTTTGTTCCTGCAGATTGATGTTTACCACTGCGTCCGATGGCGTGATGATGCGTTTGTCTTCGATGAAGTCGCCAAGGTGACTATCCTCCTCCTCGCCGACGGGTGTCTCCAGTGAAATCGGCTCCTTGGCAATTTTCAATACCTTGCGCACCTTGTCGAGCGGAATTTCCATTTTAGTCGCGATCTCTTCAGGTGTTGGCTCGCGGCCGATCTCTTGAACTAAATATCGGGAAGTACGGATCAACTTGTTAATGGTTTCGATCATGTGCACTGGAATCCGAATCGTCCGCGCTTGGTCCGCGATCGCTCTGGTGATCGCCTGGCGAATCCACCAGGTTGCATAGGTGGAAAACTTATAGCCGCGTTGATATTCGAACTTGTCCACGGCCTTCATCAACCCGATATTGCCCTCTTGTATGAGATCGAGAAATTGGAGCCCGCGGTTGGTGTATTTTTTTGCGATGCTCACGACTAAGCGAAGATTTGCCTCGATCAGTTCCTTCTTCGCCAAATTCGCTTTGGTCTCGCCTTCGATAATAGACCAGACACGCCGCTTGATCTCCTCGACCGGCATTTCAAGATCTTTTTCGATGTGACGGATGTCGCGCCGGGCACTACGTATCTCTTCGGCCATCTGCAGGATCGCCTCGTGCCCCATCCGAAACGCGCCGATCACTTTCGGCCAATTCTTTTTGCGCTCGTCGGCATTGGACACGATCTTGACAATATCCGCGGACGGTTTACCGACTCTGTGCTCGTAGTCTTTGACCCTTCTTTCGAGCGCTTGCATGCGTTCCATGGTCCGCTTGAGCCCGTCAGCGATCGCTTCCGTTTGCTTTCGATTGAGCTGCAGACCTTTGAGGCCGTTGATGATCCGGTCATTGTATTTAACGACGCTGTCTAGGAGCAACTGGCGGCGCTGCGCGGAGAGACGTTTGCCCTCCAGCTGCCGCCTAATCTTCTCACGATCGTTGGTGGTCCGGCGGATTTTGCCGATTTGATCGAGCAATCTCTTCTCATGAACCTCTTCGTCTTCGAAATCTTCGCTGTCCTCCTCGCCCTCTTCCTTGATGATCTCGCGCACGCGAATTTCGTGCTGGGCGAGCTTTTCGCCGAGATCCAAGATGTAGGTCAATGCCAGAGGACTGGACAAAACTTCGTTGGTCACCCGGTTCTCGCCTTCCTCGATTTTTTTTGCGATCTCGACTTCGCCCTCGCGACTGAGGAGCGAAACGGTGCCCATCTCACGCAGATACATGCGCACCGGGTCGCCGGTTTTGCCGACGACGTCGCCGTCGACGTCATTGTCAAGCTCTTTCTCTTCTTCCTCTTCCTCCGCAAGCTCCTCACCGGCCCCGCCAAGGGTGACCCGTTGGTTCGAATCAACGACTTCGATATCCATTTCGCCGAAGATGGACATGACGTCGTCGATCTGGTCCGGCGAAACCACCTCTGCCGGAAGCATGTCGTTAACATCGTCGTAGGTCAGATAGCCCTTCTCTTTGCCCAGGTCGATGAGCTTCTTGACCTCCTTCATATTCTTCTTCTCCACGGGCTGAAGGGTGGAGTCGGAGGCTGATTTGGTTTTCGCTACCGGACGATTAACTTCGGCTCGCGCTTTCGGCGTTCTAGTTGGCGTTCTTTTCGTACGAGGTCTTGCCATTCTAGCATCCTTTCTCTCTTCGCTTTCTCATCTTTTTGCTCTTCCGCGGCCCGTATCGCTATGCGTAGATCACGCTTGTGGGTCTCCAGATATTTGCGGCCCAAATGCGCGAGACAATCATCCGCCATTTTGGCGCATTCGGCATCCGAGAGATTCTCCCCTTCCAACGCCAACGCGGCGATCTCGCTCCCGAGCTCCGTCGGCAAGGCTTGTGTCAAACGGAAAAGGTCGATGTTTCCACGTTCTTGCCATTGGGTGATAATCGCGTCAACCACTCCCCGCCACGTCAGGC
Organism: Verrucomicrobiia bacterium; assembly: GCA_035637295.1. Classification (GTDB taxonomy): domain Bacteria; phylum Desulfobacterota; class Binatia; order UBA9968; family UBA9968; genus DP-20. The sequence continues at coordinate 25,008 of DASPXM010000117.1, read as the reverse complement.
CGAGCCACTGGCGCGCCTCGATCTCTTGGCTCAGCCGCTCCGTCAGCGCAGGTAAGCGGAGCATCAATCCCGCCAAGGATCGCTGCGCAACCTCGTCGCGATTTTTTGGAATCGCCACCGAGAGGGCTTGGCGCGCATTGACTGCCGCTGGTCGACTCGGCGGCCGGCGCAGCAACTCCTCACGAATTCCCAGCATATCGACCGCCCGACGGATCAGCAAGTCGACCTCGAAGGCGTTATTCACCTTGGCCAACACCCGACTCACTTCACTGGCAATTTGACTCTTTCCTTCCAGGGTTTTCCCGTAGCGCTGTTCCAACCAGGTGAAGTAATAATCCGCCAATGGCACCGCATGATCGAGAATTGCCTCCAACGCCGCTTTGCCCCAGCTGCGAATAAACGTATCAGGATCCTCGCCTGGCGGCAAAAAAGCCGCGCGGCCGAGAAGCCCGGCTTCGACAAAAATCTCGAAGCTTCGCGCCGCAGCTTTTTGCCCCGCATCATCGCCATCGAACAAAGCGATGATGTTTTTGGTAAAACGGGACAATGCTCGCACATGATCCACCGTCAGCGCCGTGCCAAGGGTCGCCACCGAATAGGAAATTTCGTGCTGTGACAAAGCGATCACATCGAGGTAACCCTCGACCACGACGACGCGATCGGCTTTGCGTATTCCTTCTTTGGCGTGATAGAGCCCGTAGAGGGTCGCTCCCTTATGAAAGAGCGGTGTTTCGCTTGAATTGAGATACTTGGGCAAAGCTTCATTCAATACCCGGCCGCCGAAGGCGATCACCTTACCGGCGGGACTGATAATCGGAAACATCACCCGGGCGAAAAACTTCTCGTGAAACTGGTGCGGGCCACGCTGGCCGAGCAGTCCCAGGCGAAGCGCATCGTTCACCAACCACTTTTCCGTTTTGAGCAAGCCCAACAGACCCGAGCCATTTTGCGGCGCATAGCCCAGCATGAATTTGCGGGCGGTGGCGTCATCGACGCCGCGCGATTTGAGATAATCCAGCGCCCTCTTTCCCTCCGGATGCGCAAAGAGAAGTTTTTGGTAATTGCCGGCGACGCGCTCGTTGATGCGATAGAGGTTTTCTCTGTCACCCGATTCGCGGGCCGCTCCTGTCCCCTGGCTTCGCTCGACGGTTATGCCATAGCGCTTGGCGACACGCTCCACGGATTCCGGAAACGTCAGCTGGTCGTACTGCATGAGGAACTGAAAAACACTGCCACCGGTCTGGCAGCCGAAACAGTGGTAGATTCCCTTTTCTTCGCTTACAGTGAATGATGGTGTTTTTTCTGTGTGGAATGGACACAGGCCCATGTGATTGCGGCCGGCCTTCTTGAGCGTGACATAATCCGAAATAACCTCGACAATCGAAGCTCGGTTACGAATCTCAGTGATTTTTTCCTGAGTAATCATCTCTGGCGGTTATAAACGACTCTCATCCGGCGACGAGGCGTGTTGCGAGGGCTCTCCGAACAAAATCCTCGCTTTGCCCATGCGAATCAGGCTCTCCGCAAGGTAAGACAGCGGCGTGACAAGATAAGATCCATCAAGGTTATCTCGGGTCCGTCGCGGCAACCAGGACGCTTGGCTTAGAAAGAAAATGACCAGCGCTGTCAGCGCGGCGCCTTTGCCGACCCCGATGGCAATTCCACCGGTACGATTGAGAGTTTTGAGAAACAGCAACCTCTCCGAGCGATGCAGCAACCATCCAGCCGTGCTCATTAAAAAATACACAACAAAAAAAATCGCGACAAACGCCGAGCCCTTAAGAACCAACGGGGAGATTTGCCAAATAGTCGCCGCGTATGATGCCACCGATCGCGAGCAAGTTACGGCCAACAGGAAGCCGGTAACCAGACCTGCGATGGAAAAAATTTCGCGGAACAGACCTCTAAAGAATCCTCTCAAACCGAAGAGGGCCAGCACGACGATGAGAATCGGATCGACCCAGTTCACCGGCGGGAACCATCGGGGCATCGCACTCTGATCACTCCCTGACCCAGTGTGCGCACCCGGTAGAAGAGTTTCACGGATGTCAGTCCGTTTTGCACACGATTTAACAAGCGAACAATCCGTTATCGGCTGCAATCACTCAGACAAATGGAGACACGACCCATGCTGTCCGCCCAACTGCTCTAGTATTACCCACCGAGAAGCACCCTCACCAATTCGTTTACTCGCTTGCCGTCGCTTCTGCCGGAAACCTTTGTCATCACCAGCTTCATGACCTTGCCAAGATCTTGGAGACCCGTTGCACCGGCTTCGGTGATGCTCGCGCGGATCAGCCCCTTCACCTCTTCTTCGGAAAGAGGCTGCGGCAAGAAGCGCTGGAGAATTGCGAGTTCGGCCTCTTCTTTTTGGGCTAGCTCCTCTCGACCTCCTCTGCGAAATAACTCAATGGCTTCGCCCCGTTGTTTGCAGAGGGTCCCGATAATCTTTTGAATTTCTTCCGTTGTGAGCTCTTTTCGAACGCGAATTTCTTCATTATGAACAGCAGACAAGAGGAGTCGAAGCGTCGACAGGGTCAGCGCGTCCGCGCTCTTCATTGCACTCTTTACGGCTTCTTGTATCTCGGCCTTAAGTGGCATCTGCAGTTACGCACCTTGGCTTGCCTATCGGCTAAAAAGAATGCCGCACGCGCCGCATCGCCCGTTTTTTTGCTGCGATTGCTTTCTTTTTCTTCTTAACGCTGGGCTTTTCGTAATGTTCACGTTTACGCAGCTCAGCAAGTATACCGGCTTTTTCACAGAGTTTTTTAAAGCGTCGGATTGCGCTCTCGATAGATTCGTTTTCTCGGACTCGAACTCCCGTCATAAAATTACATCACCCCCGATCCATCCGGACCACACTTTTCCGCGGTTGATTTTAACGGATTTCCCTTCCAAGTCAAGTAATTGACCTTAAAAATGAACAATTTAGAGGCATTTGACGAGTCGCTGAGCAGAGTTTGTCCAGGGCTGCGATTTGAACCCCCAATGATTTTTGCGGTCAGTAGAACAGATTGCTTGAGATCGGCAGATCGTCCAAGAGACTCATTCACACCGTCGCACATTCACCGCCACCTAAGTTTCCGAAGCCGGTCAGGAAAATCCGAAATCAATCCCTGCACTCCCATTGCTGCAAACGCTTCGAGATCCCGAAGCTCATTGACGGTCCAAATATAGACGTCGACTCCCTCCGCCCACGCGTGCTCCAGAAAACTCCGCGACGCCAGCTCCTTTTGAACTTGGATCGAGGTCGCCCCCAGCCGTTTGACAGCCTCCAACGGATTTTCCTTCACATGCGAACCAAAGATGATGCCCAGGGAGGCTTCCGGCGCGAGATCCCGTATCCGAGCAAGACAACGGTAATCGAGGGAACAGCATAACGTCCGATCCAAATAGTCGTAGTGACTTAATGTGAACAAGATTTTGAGTTCAATACCGGGCACCGAGTGGGGATAGGATTTAATTTCCAAACAGAGATCGGCGTTGCCGTCAATGGTCTCTAACGCTTCCTCGAGAGTGAGGATGCGTTCTCCTCTGTACGATTTCCCTTTCCACCGGGCGATATCGAGCGTCTTCAGCTGCTCGAGCGTCTTACCCTTCACCGTACCTCTGACGCCGGCCGTGCGCATCAAACTCTCGTCATGGAAGACGACGACGTGACCGTCCCGAGTCATTTGGCAGTCGAGCTCGATCATATCGGCGCGCGCCTCGATCGCTTTTACGAAAGCAAGCTGCGTGTTTTCCGGATATTCACCCGACGCGCCGCGATGCGCTATCTTCTTCAAGGCCGCCATCTATTGAGATCGAGTTTTGGAGTGCAGTCAAACTTCGCTCAGAAGAGTGAGGCCACTGATCGGGGAAACAGCTTCAAGTGTCGCTTCGCAGATGAATCAAAAATTCTCTGTTGCCCTTCGGCCCGATTAGCGGCGATTCGATCACGCCGCCGAGGACCGAATAACCGAATCCGACTGAAGCCTCTCTAATGTCTTCGATCACCCGGAGATGCTCTTCATGGGAGCGCACCACTCCGCCTTTTTCCACCTTGCCCTTGCCGACTTCGAACTGCGGTTTGATCAGTGCCACTACATCGCCGTTGGCAGTGAGAAGTGTTCTTACCTGAGGCAACACTAACTTGAGTGAAATGAAAGATACATCGATAGTCGCGAGTTCGGCGCGCCACGGTAACCGGCTCACGTCGAAATAACGAATATTGGTCTTTTCGAAAACTACGACGCGGGGATCGTTTCTGAGCTTCCAGGCCAACTGGCCATAACCGACATCGACGGCGAAAACTTGCGCTGCGCCGTGAGCCAGCAAACAATCGGTGAAGCCTCCAGTGGATGCGCCGATATCGAGGGCAATTTTGTTTTTGACGAAGATTGAAAACTCGCGGAGAGCCTTTTCGAGCTTGAGGCCGCCGCGGCTGACATAAGGGGAAGGGGATCTGACACGAATCTCAGCGCTGACATCGATCAAAATACCCGCCTTGGTGACAGGGTGATCGTTAACGAAGACCTCGCCGGCAAGAATTTTCCTCCGGCCGTCCTCCCGGCTCCCAACCAGTTGGCGGTCGATCAAAAGCAGATCTAAGCGCTCCCTCTTTCCCATCCCTCCCTGCTTTTCTTCTTCGCACGCCGCGCCATTTGGAGCGCCGCCTGGGCGATCGCGTCTCTGTCGAAGCCGCACATTTTTCTGAGCTCATCCTGGGTGCCATGGGGAATGAACCGGTCCGGCACGCCGAGCCTTCTAACCTCTACACCAGTCAGACCTTCGTCAGCGAGCATTTCGACCATGGCGCTGCCGAAACCGCCGGCAGTCACGTGATCTTCAACGCTGATGAGTCGGGGAATACGGGTGAACAAATCGCGGAACAAATCTTTATCCAGCGGCTTGACGAATCGGGCGTTGACCACCGCGGCGTTGATCCCAAGTGGCGCCAAGTCCTGCGCCGCGCGCAGCGCCGGAATCACCGGCTGCCCGATCGCCACGATCACCACATCCGTGCCATCGCGCAATAACTCGGCCTTACCGATCTCCAGATTTTGCATCACACCGTCCAAATCTACGCCCCAACCTTCACCGCGCGGGTAGCGCAGCGAAATCGGCCCACGATAGTCGACGGCGGTCTTGAGCATATGCTGGAGCTCATTTTCATCCTTCGGCGCCATCACAACAAGGTTTGGCATGGAGCGCATGTAGGAAAAGTCGAATACCCCGTGGTGCGTCGGCCCGTCGGCCCCGACCAGTCCGCCGCGGTCCAAGGCGAAGACGACATGCAGATTTTGCAGACAGACGTCGTGAAGAATTTCGTCATAGCCCCGCTGCAAAAAAGTAGAGTAGACCGCGACCACGGGAACATAGCCTTCGGTCGCCATTCCGCCGGCGAACGTCACCGCATGTTGCTCGGCGATGCCGACATCGTACGTACGCTCGGGAATCTCGCGCGCCAGCTTGTCGATGCCGGTGCCGCTGCCCATCGCCGCGGTGATTCCCACAATCTTGCGATTCTGTTTTGCCAAATCGAGCAGCGATCGGCCGAACACATCGGTGTAAGTAGGAATCGGTCCTTTTTCTTTTTTGGCTTTCCCAGTCAACACGTGAAAGGGTGTAACAGCGTGAAATTTGATCGGCTCTTTTTCCGCCGGAGGATAACCTTTGCCCTTCACGGTCGTCACATGGACCAAGGTAGGGCCTTCGATTTTCTTGACGTTTTCAAGAGTGGTGATCATTTCACTGATATTATGGCCGTCGATCGGGCCTACGTACTGAAATCCGAGGCTCTCGAACAGAAACCCCGGTGTCACCAACCCCAAGAAAGAATCGCGAATCTTCCGCGCCACGTGCTTGAGATTCTCGCCGCTCGGCAGGCTACGCAGCAAGTTTGATAAGTTTCTCTGCAGCCGCACGCCCAGATCCGTGGTGAATTGCTTGCTGAGAAAGGACGACACGGCACCGACTCTAGGATCAATAAAATGCTCGTTGTCATTTAGCACGACGATCAGATCGCGATCGAGGTGGCCGGCCGAGTTGAGTCCCTCGTAGATCAAACCCGCGCTCAAGCCGCCGTCGCTCATCACCGCGACGACTTTGCGTTTGGATCCTTCGAGATATTTCGCTTCCACCATACCAAGCGCTGCAGATATCGACGTGCCGGCATGACCCGCACCAAAGACGTCGTATTCACTTTCGTCGCGGCTCAGGAAACCGCTCAGTCCACCTAATTGGCGGATCGTCCCCAGCCGATCGCGCCGTCCACTGATCAACTTGTGCGCATAAGCTTGGTGGCCGGTGTCCCAGACGATCCTGTCTTCCGGGGTATCGAAGACGTAATGAAGCGCCAATGTGAGCTCCACCGCTCCCAGCGTCGAAGCGAAATGACCGCCCACCTCGGATACGACCGAGATTACTTCTTCGCGCATTTCGACGGCGAGCTGATTCAACTCGTCAATCGTGAAACCGCGAATGTCTTTTGGAAACTGAATCCCGTCGAGTAATCGCGCCATCTCAGCCGTTGATCTCCTCGCCTAGTGTTTTCCCATCGCCGTGAATCGCCCGCGCGACGATATGCCGGGCAATCGCTTTGAGAGCAATTGCTTGAGCGCCGTAAGTCGCCAGCTCATCGAGACAGAGTTGAAGTAACTCTTTTAGGGTTTCTCTAGCCTGCGGCACGCCCACCACCGAGGGATAGGTCGCTTTTTTGGGCTCATTGCGAGCGGACTCCGCCCCCTCGCCGGCCGCCGTTTGCCCCAACGCGTCCAAAATATCGTCTGCGATCTGGAAAGCCAAGCCCAAACGTTCACCGTAACGGGTGATCCGGCCAAGGTCGGCGGGCTCCGTGCCCGCCACCTGCGCGCCGGCTCGAATCGATGCGAGAATCAATGCGCCACTCTTGCGAACGTGAATCCACTCAACCGTGGCGAGATCGACGTCTGGATCATTTTCCGCTTCGAGATCCAACGCCTGCCCACCGACCAAACCGACGATGCCCACGGCATTAGACAATTCGTGAATGAGTCGCAACACTAATTCCGCCGGCACCCTCCGCGTGACATCGGGACCCGACATCAAATGAAACGCTTCGCTCAATAAGCCATCCCCGGCCAGCAAGGCCACGCCTTCGCCAAATACCTTGTGTGCGGTAGGCTTGCCCCGACGTAGATCGTCGTCATCCAATGCCGGAAGATCGTCATGAATCAGTGAATAGGCGTGAATCAACTCCACAGCACAAGCAAACGGCAGCAAAGAACTTTGTGTCGCGCCAAATAGTTCTCCTGTGGCAAGCACGAGAATAGGTCGAATGCGCTTACCGCCTGGAAAGACCGCATAACGCATTGCCCGAAAAATCGTCTGCGATTCTCCGGAGTACTGTTGTAGATAATGCTCCAGAGCGTTATCGATGGCGGCCGATTGCCTCTGCAGATACGCGTTTAAATCGAACTTATTTAGCCGGTCTGAATTCATCGAATTCGAAAAATGGCCAACGGAAAGTGAAACGGATCGCTCAATTTACCATTGAGGTGGTGGGCTCTTCAAATTGAACTTGCGAAACGCTCAATGTGGCGATCTGGACAATTTCTCCCAGGACATTTTTACGCGACGAAGGTTCGCTGCTCTGTTCGCAGAACCGGCGGTTGCTGGATTCCCTCAGGATGTTGCCTCTGGTTAAGTTAGCGAGCGTCAATCATCGTCGTTGTCTTCCGCGGGAAGATTTTCAAACACTTTCAATTGCAATTTGCCTTCTTTGTCTTTGACCAGGAATTCGATTCTTTTCTCGACTTCGTTGAGTTTCTGGTAACAGAATTTGACCAACCCAACGCCTTTTTCGTAGGCCGCCAGCGATTCCTCAAGCGAAAGCTCGCCAGATTCGATTTGCTCGACGACTTGTTCGATTTCTTCCATCGCCGATTCGAAGTTTTTGTTTGAAAAGTCCTTACGGGCCATGCACCTTCTCCATTTTTAACAGTGTGTCTGTGTACCGTGTCGGCTCCCAAACACGGGAAATCTTCTTGAGCAACTCAAGGGGATCGATCCTCGCGTTGAGGAGCCGTGCGCCCCAATGAAGGTGCGGCCCGGTGACTCGGCCGGTGGCCCCCGACAAAGCGACGACATCGCCTTTTTTCACCATCGCGCCTTCCTCAACCTTGAACTCAGACAAATGAAAATACATCGTAAATAATCCGCCGCCGTGATCCAAAACGACGCTGCCACCGGCAAAGAAAAAATTTCCAACCAGTACGGCGCGGCCGTGATTGCTCGCCACCACTTCCGTTCCTATCGGCGCCGAGAGGTCAGTTCCGGTATGAGGAGCGCGCCGTGTGCCGTTAACGATTCGGCGAAATCCGAAAGAAGATGCCGAAGCCTCGTGAGGCACCGGTCGAACGAACGGCCCGTCCCACGTCCTATCAGAGTTAGGTGCGGCAAAAACGCGCGTAAATGCCGCCTGCTCGCGGCGAATCTCTTCGATTGATTCCGGACTCATGCGATCGAAGTTCGGCGGCACATTGAAAGATTCCTTGCGAAAAGCTTTCGCTTTGATTTTGAAAGGTATTTCGCGGTAGTGCTCATTGCCGCTGGAGTCGGTCGCCTTGAGGAAAATTTTTGACGAGCCGGGCTTTGCCTCGACATCCGCGCCGACAATGGTAGTAAGCATCCCCGGGCCGCTGGGATAGAACCCGATCTTCTCGTTTCCGATTTGCCCTTCCACCGCGGCGAGATCGTTACCCATTAGTTTGACCTCAACCAGTTCGCCCTGGTGAACTTCCACCGGCTTAGGCCAAACTATCTTGCCTAAGTCCGCGGCGCGCGCAACCTCGCCGCACAGATGTAGCGCTGCGAAGATCGCCAGCGCGTGTAACGACCTCATCTCACTCCTTCTGTTCGACACGACAAACCGATTTCCCGGCCGCGAAGGTAATACGCACGCGATCGCCGATTGCCAGCGCTTCGGCATCTTTCACAATGCATTCATCGGGTAGCTTGTGCGTGATGCTGTAACCCCTATCGAGTACGGCGAGTGGACTGAGAGCACCGAGCCTTCCAGCTCGTTGGCCCAACTGATCTTTGAATTGGCGCAACCTATTCTGGAACCGGCGCAGAAGATCTACGGACAAATCGTCCAAGCGCTGCTGATTGTCTCTAAGCCTTCGTCCTGGATCAGCCAGTCTTTTCGCCAAGCTACTGCAAGACTCCCGTGAAACGTCCAACTTGAGCGCCATGTTTCTCAGCAACTGATCATCCAGCGCGCGCACCTGCTCGAGCAAGTCGACTTTGCGCGGCACGACCATCTCCGCCGCCGCAGTCGGCGTCGGCGCGCGATGATCCGCGACAAAATCGGCGATCGTAAAATCGATCTCGTGCCCGACGGCGGAAATCACGGGAACACTGGAAGCGAAGATGGCTCGGGCAACCACTTCTTCATTGAAAGCCCATAGGTCCTCGATTGATCCGCCGCCCCGTCCGATGATCATAACGTCAACGGCACCGAAACGATTCAAGTCTGCGATGGCGCCGGCAATTTCCCGCGCGGCGCCGTCTCCTTGGACCTTGATGGGACGAATGACGATTCTCCGGTCAGGATAACGGTCGCCAAGAATGCGCAACATATCGTGTAGGGCAGCGCCTCCGTCGGAGGTTGCTATGCCGATTGCGTTTGGCAGAAGAGGTAAAGGTTTTTTTCTTTCTGGCGCGAATAGTCCTTCGGCTGCAAGCTTGGCTTTGAGCTGTTCGAAGGCGAGATAAAGCGCCCCCTTGCCTTGCGGTTCCATGTCTTCGACATAAAGCTGCAAGTCTCCCCGCACCGAATACAGACTCACGCGGCCGAAGCACAAGACCGCCATGCCGTTTTCGGGCGTGAAGCGAATTCCTGCACCTTGGCGGCGAAACATCACCGCCGCGATCTGGCTCTTGTCGTCTTTGAGAGTGAAATAAAAATGACCCGATGGCGGCACGCGAAAATTAGAGATCTCGCCTTGAACCCACAAAGCATCCAGCCGGGATTCCAACGTTCCCCTGATTTGCTCGTTGAGTTCGCTAACGGTAAGAAACTTGCGCGTCGCAGCGGTGAACAAAGGCAGATCGCACTCTTGCTTAGCGGGTCTTATCATTCCGCGGTCTAATCTAGCACAAAAAAATTAGCCCTCCGAGGGGAGGGCTAATTGAGCTTGAACCAAACGCACTGGGAATCTGGTCAGGAGCCCGTTAGGCGGCCTTTTTCTGCACGATCTGCTTGAAGACATCCCAACTCTTGAGCAGATCGAGCGCCCGCTTGAGTTGTACGTCATTATCGATGGTCTCATCACCTGTCGGTGCAGACGGTGGGATAATCTCCTTTTCTTTATCCTTATCTTTATCCCCGGACTCCGACTGAGGATTGGGGGTTTTCTGTGGATTGAGCAAATGACCCGGCAGATTTTCCTCGCGCAGCCCCGGCCGTCGACGTTCCTCAACCTTGCCGTCCTGCGCCGGCGCGCTCTCTACGAGGATATCCGGAACAATGCCGGTCGCCTGAATCGAGCGTCCCTTGGGCGTGAAATAACGCGCCGTGGTCAAGCGCAAAGCCGAGTTATCGTCCAGCGGCAAAATTGTTTGCACTGAGCCTTTACCGAAAGTTTTCGTGCCCAACACCACTGCTCGCTTATGGTCCTGCAATGCACCGGCGACGATCTCCGAGGCGCTCGCACTTCCGCCGTTTACTAAAACGACCATTGGAAAATCCGTCCAGGTACCGTCTTTCTGCGCGAAGTATCTTTGTTTCTGCGACTCGATCCGTCCTTCTGTGTAAACGATCAGTCCCGAGTCTAAAAACATATCCGAGATGCGCACCGCTTGGGTTAATAGCCCACCCGGGTTGTTGCGTAGGTCGAGCACGAGGCCTTTGATGCCGTCCTTTTCCGCTGCGAATTTTTCCAGCATTCTTTGCAGGTCACGATCGCTACGCTCCTGAAACTGCGCCAGACGGATGTAACCATAACCCGGCTCCAGGCTGCGGCTGCGCACGCTTTGTACGCGTATGACGTCTCGCACCAACGTGAATTCCAAAAGATCGGCGACAGCTTCGCGTTTGATGGTGAGATTGATCTTAGTCCCCTTGGCGCCGCGCATCTTCTTGACGGCGTCCACCAGGGACATATCTTTGGTGAACTCTTCTTCGATTTTGAAAATTTGATCCCCAGGCTTAATGCCGGCTTTGGCTGCGGGCGTGTCTTCGATTGGCGAGACCACTGTCAAAATTCCGCTTTTAACCGTAATTTCTATTCCCAACCCGCCGAAACGGCCTTGCGTGTCACTTTGCAATTCCTTGTACAACTCGGGCGTCAGATAGGCGCTGTGCGGATCCAAAGAGTTGAGCATGCCGTTGATCGCGCCGTTGACCAGGTTTTTCGTCTCGACGTCCTCGACGTAGTTCTTTCTGACTATCGAGAGGATATTGCTGAACGCTTCCAGACTCTCGTAATCTTGCCGCCCGACGGCGGCAACATTGGGGACCCAATGGGCTGACAGAATAAATCCCAAAAACATACCGATGATCAAAAGCAATAAAGGTGTTCCGTGTTTATGAACGATTCGCATCGGGTTTTTCTCCTAAAAAAAATTCTTAACAATCAGCGAATAATTTTATCCCAACATAATTAAAATAGCTATCACTTCCTAAACCAGGGAACCGGGTCCAATGAACGACCGTCTTTGCGCAGTTCAAAATATAGCTTTGACCCTGCCAGGGCAGCACCGTCACCGACCCTGCCAAGGACTTCTCCACGCCTTACTTCTTCGCCATTTTTCCTAAATATTTCAGAAAGATACCCGTAGATTGTAAAGTATCGCTCACCGTGATCTATAATCACCATTCGACCGTAGCCGGAAAATCGATCCGCATAAACGATTCGGCCGTTTCCGACCGCCTTAATTTCTTCACCCATTGGCGCGTCGATGTCAATGCCATTGCGAATGATTTCGGCGGCAAATTCCGGATGCTTGAACTTGCCAAACGGGGCGATCACTGCTCCCTTTACCGGCCACTCCAATCGGCCACGCATCGCCTCGAGTCCAAATCCCCTCAAAGGAGCCGCAGGCGTCTCTCTCGGCTTGACCACGGCACGCCGTGAAATCTCCTCGAGCATTTTTTCCAGCCGTTGCGCCGCCGCTTCCATCTCCTTTAGAGCACGCAACCGAGTTTCTTTGTCGCGGCGCAAGCTCATCAAGAGAAGCTTCTTTTTTTCTGCTTCGCGGCGGATCGCTTCCTTGACGACGCCGAGGGCCTGTTTTTGGTCATCCAATTCTGCCTTTTTATAAGCCAACTCGTGGCGCAAAACTTCTTGGCGGCGCCTTTCCTCATCGAGCTTCGTCAGCAGCTCTCGATCAAATGCCATCGCAGCTTCAAGGTAACGGCGGCGTTGCAAAAAACTCCCCAAGGAAACATTGCCGTTCATAATCACTAGCGGGCTGCCGCCCTTTTGCCAGCGATAAAGAGCGGCCGCGCGCATTTGAAAAATTTCCAGCCGGGAAGCGATGGAGGTATTGAGCCCTTCCGCTTCATCTTGTTTTATTGCCAATTCGCTCGCAATGGATGACAACTTGACGTTGGCAAGTTTTAGTTCCTTGGTCCTTTTGTCGAGCTCGCTCTCGATTTGTCCCAAAGACTGCAGCACCGAACCTTCTTTTGTTTGCAGCTGCGACAGGCCTTTTTTTTCGTCGGCAATCTTCTTTTTGATTCCCTCGAGATCGCGGTCGACCGCCGCCGCGCCCATAAGCGAGAGCGCCGCCAAAAAAATTGTCCAAGGCACAGCTAACGCTCGCCGCGCGAAGAATTCCACGTCTTCAGAAACCTCCGGAGCGAAATCACACTGGCCGTCGCGCCCAACAGCCAGCCAATGACGAGCAGCAGCGCGATATTTTGCCAATCCAAAAACTGGATTTGGCCGAGCGGCGCTAAGAAACCAGCCAATGACGTCGTCTCATTTTTCAACGACAGATAGCCTACCCAAAGCAAGGCTAAGGCAACCGCTCCGCCCACCACGCCCTGAATCATTCCTTCGAGCACAAAGGGCGCTTGGATCAATTCCTCCGAGGCACCCACGAGCTGCATGATCTCGACTTCGGCCTGGCGCGCAAGCATCGCGAGTTTGACCGTGCTGCCGACGATGAAGAAAGTTGCGAGAAACAGTACGCCGCCAAAGATCCACTTGGCCCATTCAACAGCCAGCACGATTAGCTCCAAGCCTTCAACCCATTCTTGCGGGTAGTCGACGATGGTAATCGCCTTTTCCTCTTTTAGCCGTTGAGCAAGTTGCTCTACGACGGTGCCATCGTGGCGGGCCGGTTTGAGGGAAATTTCGAGCGATGCCGGTAATACGTCGCGCGGCAATCCTTCCAGCAAGCTGGACTGCGCGCCCAACGCGCTCTGAAAATCACGCCATGCCTGTTCTTGGCTAATATGCCGAACACGCTCGACCTCAGGCAGGGTTTCGACGCGCTTAAGCAGAGCCTGTAGAGCAGCCGGTTCGAGCTTCTTAGCCAAATAAGCTGTGAGCTGAATTTGTTCGCCCCAGTCCTTGAGTAGATGTGTCAAATTGATTTCGACAAGCATAAAAGCGCCAAATACGAAAAGCGTCATGGCCACGGTGCCGCAAGTGAGCACGTGCGTCCAAAATAGTTGCCACAGATTGTGATGCACCCGGCGGAGCACAAAACCGACCAGCGCTATCCTCACTTGCCGTTCTCCTGCCAAGACGCCAGCTTCAAGTCGTCCGCCAGCGCGCCGCGTTGCAACAAGATGACTCGCGTGCCGTAACGATTGATCAAGTTAAGATCGTGGGTCGCGACGACAATCGTGGCGCCCTTGTCGCGAATTTTGAATAACAATCGCATGGTCTCTTCGGCGACCTCGGCATCGAGATTGCCCGTGGGCTCGTCGGCTAACACGAGCATCGGCTCATTAACCAGAGCTCGGGCGATCGCGACCCGTTGTTGTTCACCGCCGGACAGACTCAAGGGTTTGCTGTCGTAGCGCTCCTTCAAACCAAGTTCTCGCAGTAGCTGGTAAGCTTTAGCACGGCTCACTTTTTTTGAAATGCCGATGACCTCGGCGGCTAGCGCCACGTTGTCCAATACGGTCAAATCCGGCAGAAGTTTGAACTCTTGGAAAATCAAGCCGATTTTACGTCTGAGCTGAGCCACCTGACGGCTCGGCAAACGGGTCACATTCTTGCCGTCGATCAAGATCTGCCCCTCGCTGGGTTCCTCTTGACGAAACAAGAGCTTGAGCAAAGTTGATTTGCCAGCGCCGCTCGGACCTCCAAGAAACACAAACTCGCCCCTTTTGACTTCCAAGCTAATATCCGTGAGCGCCCGATAGTTTGGCAGATAGGTTTTCGAAACGTGAAAAAGCTGGATCATGAAAACTGGGCAAATCCGCAGCTAAAACCCGATCTTTTGTGGGAAATTAGATTGACATGTACGGGGACGGTTGTTACAGTTGCCAAAACCCCGAATTTGCTCATCTATCTATAAAAGATGCGGTAACGACTTACAAGCACTCGGGAGGACGGGACCGATGCTAGAGCGTATGAAGAAATTCCATATCGTTTTGATCAAACCTTCTAAATACGACGACGACGGCTACGTGATTCGTTTTTGGAAGGGCGTGCTGCCAAGCAACACCCTCAACGTGCTCCACGGCCTTACCGAAGACGTGAAGACGCGGCGGGTCTTCGACAACTTGCCCATCGAGGTCACCACTTTTGATGAAACCGCCGAGATGGTGCCGCTGAAAAAGATTATTCGCTGGAGCAAGGCGCCCGGCACCAAGCTGCTAGTCTGTCTGGTCGGCGTCCAAACCAATCAATTTCCTCGCGCCCTCGACATGGCAAGAATTTTCAAAGCCGCAGGCATCACGGTGATCATCGGCGGCTTTCATACGAGCGGGACCATCAACATGCTGGGGGAGCAGGAGCCGGACATTCAGGAACTGTTCCGCGAAGGGATCTGCGTTGTCTCCGGCGAAGTTGAAGGGAAATGGGATGGCATTCTTTCGGACTTTCTCCACGGGCAACTGAAACCGCTCTATAGCTATGCCCAAGATCTGCAAAATCTCGTCGACATCGAAGACGCGCCCCTGCCGAAGACGAGCGCCAAAACCATGCGCCACTTCGCCTATTCGAGCTTCGCCACCGCCGATACATCCCGCGGTTGCCCGTTCGCTTGCACCTTCTGCACCATCATCAACGTGCAGGGACGAAAGATGCGCGAGCGCAGCCCAGAGAGCATCGCCGCCATGATGCGCCGGAACTATCTCGATCACGGGCTGTCCTTCTACTTTTTCACCGACGATAATTTCGCCCGCAAAAAACTGTGGCGCGAGACTTTCGAGGCGATCATCAAACTGCGCCAGGAAGGCCTCGACGTATCGTTTATGATGCAGGTGGACTTGGCCAAGAAGCCGAAGGACTTCGTCACGCTGGCGGCCAAGGCCGGCTGCACGCAAGTGTTCATCGGCATGGAGAGCGTGAACCCGCAAAATTTGGCAGCCGAAGGCAAGAAACAAAACAAAGTCGAGGAATACCGCAGTATCATCAACGAATGGCATGACGCCGGCGTTCTGGTGCATACGGGCTACATCATCGGTTTGCCTTGGGACTCGAAAGAACAGGTGGCCGAGGACATTCGCTTCCTCAAGGACGAAGTCAACCCCGATCAAGCATCCTTCTTCATGCTGACGCCGCTGCCCGGCTCGCACGACCACCGCGAGATGAAAAAACGCGGCGAATGGATGGACCCCGACTTCAACAAGCGCGACTCGTTCCACGCTACTATTGAGCACCCGCGCATGACCGCGGAGGAATGGACCGAGGCTTATGAGAGCGCCTGGAAAACATTCTATAGCAAGGAAAACATGATCAGGAACCTGTCCCGTTGGGCGGACAAACCCAAGAACTATTGGAACCTGATGTCGATCTTCTTCTGGTACAAGAACGCCGCGCTCATCGAGAAAGAGCACCCGATGATTGCGGGCTTTTTCCGGCTCAAGGACCGCAAAACCCGTCGCCCGGGTCATGCGATCGATTCGCTTCCCGTGCATCTATGGAAGCGGACCAAACAAATCACCGTGCTGCTGGTCACCTGGGCAAAGTTCCTCAAGGAAATGGAAGACGTCTGGCTGCAAACCCGCAAGAGGAGCGAAACCGAAGAGCGTTGGTTGGATCAGATTCAAAAGCTGCAAGCCGATATCTGGCAGGCTTTGAGGATCGGCGAGATTCAAGAAATCTACAACGACGCCAAAGAAAACTTACCGGAACGCGCCAGAGCTTTACTCGAACCTTTAGAAGATCTTCCGTCGCGGGTTCTCTTCAATCGCGCTGATCTCAATCGCTTCTTGAAGCAATGGGACAACCTGCGGGATCGCATCCAAGAACTAAGGCTTGCCCAGAACGACGCCGCGCGGGGCTGGCTGGATGAGATACACAACATTCAGGCGAGCATACGCTTGGGCAATCGCATTCAAGAGTGGCAGGACGCATATTCACATCTGCGCGGTTACCTGCCGTCGCTGCCGTCGCAGGCGCGCTTAAAGAGTCTAATCAAGTTCGACGCCATCAATCACCGGGTCTTCTACTCTCGCCAAGAGCTGCAACGGTTCTGGTCGCAGACGTTGAGCAACCTGCGCCAAATGAGATTATGGCAAATTCGGCCTTGGAAACTGACCAAAGCGGTGTTCAAAGATTTCTCCCTGACAACCTCGTTCGCATGCAATTTCCGGGAATTTTCCAAGCAGTAAATACAAGATACCTGTGCTCGTGTTTGTCGCGTCAGTGAATGCGCGTCGCCTCTTTTGCTAGGCGCACGAGTTGCTCGCGCACGAGCACAGCGTCTTCAGCGTCGGGGCGAAGTCGAAGATAGGTTTCAAAATCTTCACGGGCTTGCGCATAGCATTCCAACCTTAGATAGACCACGCCGCGGTCTCGAGTGTCCACCGCAGAAGTTGGATCGAGAATGACGAGGCGGTCCAGCGCTGACAAGCTTCTTACCAAATCATTTCTGTTGATGTAGATCGCTTTAAGGTTGGTAAGCATTCGCTTGAGGATATCCTTCTTGGTCGAGGGCGCAAGGAAATCACTGTGAAACACGACCTTGCCGCCATAGAGGTCGAATAGCATCTTGTCGATATCCTCACGTGACTTGATCTCGCCGCCATTGAATGGATCGATGACGATCTCTTCGCCGTCACCGACGCACTTAACCAGAAAGTGGCCGGGAAAGCCGACCCCATCGAGCATAAGCCCCACGCGCTCAGCCACCTCCATATAGAGAACCGAAAGTGTGATCGGAATTCCGGTCTTCCGCTCGATGACTTCATTTAGAAAGCTATTTTTGGGGTCAAAATAATCATCCCGGTTACCGTGAAAGCCGTATTGCCTGAACAAAACGTAGTTAACCGCGGCTATGGATCGATAAATATCCGCTTCGGGGCCCGACCGCCCTGTGACCTCCATCGCCAGCCGGTCCATGCGATCGAGGTAATCTGGGATATCTAGATTCGGGTAATCAATGAGCGCGATCGTCAAGGCCGCGCGACCGAGCTCGATTTTCTCTTCCGATCGGTCGACGGCCTGGCGAAATTCGCGATAAGGATCAGTAGACAATTCTTCCGGTGACCTAACGAGGTTCGGCGATCACATCGACGAGATAAGGCAGCTGTTTTTCCTTG
The DNA here is from genome assembly GCA_035637295.1 of Verrucomicrobiia bacterium. Classification (GTDB taxonomy): domain Bacteria; phylum Desulfobacterota; class Binatia; order UBA9968; family UBA9968; genus DP-20. The sequence continues at coordinate 7,310 of DASPXM010000117.1, read as the reverse complement.
ACATACTTGAGTCCTCGCTCAATCGCCGGCCTGAGATCCGCGGGGTTACGTATCGCTCCTTCCCCGCTGACGCCAAGCGACCGCGCCATCGTGGCGAAGTCAATCTCCGGGTCGTCTACGTGCGTGCCAATACCGGCATTCTCCACCGGCCGATTGCGGAACTTGGCGACTTCTATCCCATGTTCCTCGGAGTTGTAATACGATTGGTTATTGTGCATGACCATGAGCAAAGGAATACGGTGTTTAGCGGCGGTCCACAGCGCGCTGGACGTCATCAGCATGTCGCCGTCCGACTGAATGGCGACCGGGAGCTTGCCGCTACCTTTGAGCGCCAAGGCGGCGCCTATGGCCGCGCCGGGCCCATAGCCCAGACCCGCGCCGCCACTTCCGCCGAGATACTGATTGGGTTTGGTGAAATCCCATAGCCGGCGCGCCCATCCATTGGAGTTGCCGTTCACCAGCACCCAGTCTTCCCGCTTGATCGCCTCGCCCAATTCCAGTCCCAACCACGCCGTGGAAATTTCTTTTTGCGATCCCTTGGCTTGGGCATCAGCGCGCCATTTGGCGCGGCGGCCCTGATGCTTTTCGGCCAACTCTTTTTGTCGTTGATCGATGGCCGCTTTTTTCTTGGCATCGTTGCCCAGGACTTCGCGGCATAGCCGGATGAGCTCCGGCACGGCAACCGAAGTATTCGCGGTCATGGGAACGTCCACCGCTTGCAGCGCTTGATAGTCGTTAGCCCAAGAATGCACCAGCATATCGTTCATTGAAATGCTGATAATCTTGACCGCGGGAGAGCTGACGTATTCGCAGTTACGCGTCTGTTTGCTCACGGTGGTCAACGAGCCGAAGAGATCGGCCACATCCAGAGCCAATATGACATCGGCTCTTTGTAGTAGTTCCCTCGCTCCGTCGGTCACATCCAGGGAATGAACGCTGGGGAAATTAAACCGCGCGCCCTTGTCGACGACGGGAATCGCCAGTAACTCGGCCAACTCAATCAGCGCGGGCACGCTTTTGGGGTTGCGACCGAGGGTATCCGCGATAATTAACGGCGCTTGCGCACCCACCAGCAATTGGGCCGCTCGCTTGAGCGCTTCCGGATTCGCCTGGGTCGGCGCGGGGGCGGCATAACGGCTCACGTCCGGGACTTCCAGCGCGCTCGCGAGAGCGTCTTCCTGAATATCCGCATCGTAATTGATATAGATCGGGGCCATCGGATCAGTCGTCGCAATTCGGTAGCCGCGGATAAAGGAATCCGGCACGTCCGCCAGTGAATACGGCTGATCGTCCCATTTGACGTAATCACGCACTTGGTTGCCCTGGACAAGCGCCGTATGAATCCAGTCGATGCGCGGGCGGCGCCGCTTGGAATTCATCGGCCCGGTGCCGCCAAGCACCATGATCGGCACTCGGTCGATGTAAGCGTTGAAGATCGCCATGCTGGCATGCTGCAAACCGACCATGTTGTGCGCGATAGCGATCATTGGTTTATTTTTTGCCTTGGCATAACCGTGGGCCACTGCGACGGAGATTTCTTCGTGATGGCAGAAGATCACTTCCGGCATGTAGTTGCCGCCGTAATTGACGATGGAATCGTGAATGCCGCGAAAGGTCGCGCCCGGGTTGAAGGCTGCATACTCGATATCGAACGCTTTCATCAAATCGACGACGACGTCGGAGCCGTATTGCGGTTGTTTTTTCTCTATTTTGCTTTGCGGTTTGGCCACGGTTTGTACCCCTCTCACGAAAAGTAATTTTCCGACTGAATATCAGGAATTATGTGCGTTGACTAGAGCTTCCGAAGATGGCTCAACGCTTTTCGACGCAGATCGCAGCAACCCCTTTTGATAGAAGAATTCCAAAGTTTCCATCAATTCTCCTGCCCGCGCCCCATCATCGGAGGCTTGGCCAACATTCAACTCCGCAATGGCTTCAAGAACTTTTTGCACCGCTGGAGCCATGTACGATTTCATGCCGTGGTGATTAAACGTTCTTTTGAGTTCATCCATTTCTTCCGCTCGACGCCCAGCGTGAATCCGCAAGCCGACGATGCTGGAAGACACTTTTGCCAATAGGCCCGGGAAGCTTTCCTCGTACTGTGCGCGAATCTCGTTGAGTAAACCGAAACGCCGCGCGCCCATCAAGAGCTCGCAAAAGAGTCCTTGCAGTCCTTTGGTCAGTCCCGCGTAAACGACCTTGAACGCGGAAGCCTGGTTGGTGCTCGGTCCCAAGACCTTTACCGGAATGTTGAAAGATTCCAAATCGCATAGCTGCGCGGCGTCAGGACCGGAAACATAAACGATGGTTCCTTTGCCCATCTTCGATGCCGCGCCAATGATGCAACCATCCACGAAATTCATGCCGGCCGGAATGAGAGTCTTTGCGATGTTATCCGCGGTCATCGGCGAGATCGCGTTTGCGTCGAGATACAAGAGATCTTTTCGCCCCGCCTTCATTGCTGCCTTAGCAACCTTCGTCGCCACTCGCCTGGCCGCGAACGGCACGACGATTGACACAATCAACTCGGCTTCGCTGACGAGCGCGGCCATAGATGGGAGTGATTTAACACCGGCATTTTCGGCGCGTTTTCGGCTGACTTCACCGCGATCCTTGTCGTAGGTAAAGACTTCGACGCCGTGACTTTTCAGCAGCTTTGCCCAATGAAATCCCATTTCACCGATACTCATAATACCAATTTTTTGGAAGGCCACATTTATCTCCTTCTAATGATTACGCACATGATTACGCACATCGTGCGCGCAACACGCCGGTAGAAAGGTCATCTGGAGCATTTCGCATCGCCCCGATTTTTTAATTTGCATCCCAATGCCGATCTTGGTGCCCGGAGCCGGACTCGAACCGGCACGGACCCGTCAGGGTCCTCGGGATTTTAAGTCTCAATTTCATCCCACCGAACAATATTCATTGCAATCAAACATACAGAATGCAAGGGTTTTGAGGTTCGGTGTGTGCGCTTGCCCGCTATTGGTACGCGGTGGTTTGGGCACAGTTACGGGCACAGATTATAGGAACGATGAACCCACCCCCCCAGAACGCACCCCCCTGTCGATCGTGGATAGCATCGTTAACAAAGCGGCGAACATTTCGAAACGATTTGAAACAAACCAATGAGCATTGAAGACCAAGACGAGCTCACGCGTCGGCAAAAGAGAATCATTCCTTTCTTGTTGTCGAAGTCAGTGACCGACGCATGCAAGCGCGAGTCGGCCGTAAGACGACACCCTATGACTGGCTCAAGCAGGAAGGCTTCAAAAACGAGCTTGAGCGCTGTAGGGACGAGCTTTTCGCCAGCGCTATGGACAGACCACTCAAGGCGAACACCGAAAAGGCGCTGGATAAGATTATTACCTTGATGGACAGCGGCGAAAAAGTGGACGGGAAGACGGACTTGGATCTTTTGGACATTGTTCACGAGACATTAGGCGGCAGCAGGGATAATTCACTTAGCGAGTGGGCAGCGCGCCGCGATCACGTGCTTGATCTAATCGGCAAAGCCACACCAGGAATGTTTCAGCCAGCACTCAAAATCGATCCGAGCGGTGTTGTTGATCGAGGCTTTAAGCGGACGCTGGTCCTACGAGAGTGAGCGCCGAGAGCGGCGGACTATCTGGTATCACGTCGCCAACGCGTTTTCGCTTCTCGTCTCAAATATTCAACCGGCGCCAAGCAAAGACGACGCGATAAAAGTCTTGTCTTCTTTGGATCTGCTTTAATCCCGACGCGCTTGCGCATGCTTGCCGTTACGGGCGGTTCAATCTTAGGAAATTATCGCCGCTGAGCAGCGAACCATGGCCGCCCGGTCATTGTCACAATCGAGTCGACAGTTTGACCTGATCTCTATCTGCGAAAATTTTAGCAGGCAAAGTTGCCGTGCGCATTGCGAGAGTTCAACTCCCAGACATTGACCTGATCTCTCCAAAGTTCCATCGAGCATGGGCACGGTACGTGCTCAAGCATAGCTTCGCTGGGCATGGGAAGCCCACCTTCGATACGACAGCTTTTTGAATTCCCTTGTCCCGGCCCATTTTTTCACGCTTGCGGTGCGCAATGATTCTACAAATTTTTCTTGATGACAAAAGCTCCCTGAAGCTCCGCGACCATCCCCTATTGAAATACCGGGGCGTACAGAACTGGCCTCCGGTGTGGACCCGCGGAACAAAGGGTATAATCAAGACCGTCAAGGGAGAGGGTGGGTTTTTGAAGGAAGTATACTACGATGCTGGAACATCTAATAAATGTTTTCTAGTAATCGATCGTCAATTACAGAGCTACATGGGTTGCATAACCTGTCCGACTAGGTCTTTTTGCATACAACTCACACATTTCTTACGTGGTCACATTGGTCGTTCGATTGAGGACATCGGCGAGTTGAGGGTCAGATCGCTGCGGCAGAAGACCGGCACGCGACGAGTCGCGCCGGTTGTGCTAAACGGCTAGCCAAGTTTTACGTATGCTGCGCCGGTTAATCTTGAGTCGCCACCTTGCCAAGAGGCGCCCGAGCTCGAGTTGTGGCGCGAAGTGCTCTTGCTCGTGATTATGGACTCTCGTGGCCAGTTAGTTGCTGTTGATCGACATGACAAGCGCCACGATCAAGAGCGCGCGCAAGTGTAGATTTTTTCCACGCGAAATGATCCGGGAAGTTTTAAGTGGTGCTGTGAGGTGCTCAGTGTCGATCCGCGGGTCGTGCATAGGCTCATTTTAGTTCGCCGCGAGCCTTTGCGGCCTGAAGAATTTCACGGAGCAACATGCGAGCGGTGGATTCGGCTAAGGCGCCCACGTGGGTTGATACAGGGCCGCCGTGCGCAGATTGGACAGTCACAGCTCCTAAGCTGACAGAATAACTCCCCGAATAACTTTTACCCTCAAACTCGACGCTTATCTCGGATCCTTGCGGTTGTTTTTTTCTCACCAGGGCCCCCCTAAGCGCGCGGATGCGCCTTGTCGTAATGTCAGTTTTCGGACACTTCCCACTTCTGTTGACTCCTGTGCATGATTTCGATACCTAAGCGGACCTTACAGCTTCAGGTCAACATCGGGGAGGCTAGGTCCATGGTTATTGAATTCGCAATCGATCATTACAACCGCTTCTTGGCGCTCTGTGACCCGGTCTCTCGTGAGTACGAGATTCTTAAAAACGGTCTCGTAATCCGCCGTGCTAAAGACGGGGACGGGCATGAACGCGTCGTGGAAATTTTTGCTGAACTGCGGGATGCCCACTTGCTTCTTGCTCTGGCCAATAAGATTTGTCCCGTCGCTGCGCCGGCTATCACAAAAGCTATGTCTTTGGCGCGCTACGTGTAGCGTCAATCTACCGTTCAAGCCTTCAACCGTCTGATCACGCCCGCGGGTGCGTGTTAGCGTGCACCGTCTTAACCTTCCGGATCGCTACGTGAGTAGTGCCGTGAGTAATCATAGCGTTCCGATCTTCCGCTTGGTCGTTTAGCTCGATATTATCGGCGGACATGACTCGCCAAAACCACCGAACCCGGAAAGAACTGGAACACCACAGGATCGAAAAGGCCCTTGCTGGACTCGAGGATGCCGTTTGCCGCTGTCGGGCCGAAGACGTGCGTCATGGGACGGGAGTTCCGCGGCTCTCTCTTTTCTGGAACTCCGCGCGGGGCACAATGAGAGCACACACCGAACTTAAGGACCTGAGCAAAACGGGCGCTAAGTTATTGAATTTGGTGCCCGGAGCCGGACTCGAACCGGCACGGACCCGTCAGGGTCCTCGGGATTTTAAGTCCAGAAACTATAAATACTACGAGACAGTAACAGACAACAAGGCGCTGTATCAGCGGGCTTATCCTTCCTGGTATGGCGCCTTTGTGTTTCTTGGTGCCGGATAGTTCAGCTACAGCGTAAGCTACAGTTGAGCTACGGCCAAAACGTCATGGGACAACCGATCAATCATCAGCCGATAGATGGATTGATCAGCGCGCTAGTACGAAACCGGCCGCGTATGCGCGAGACGACCACAGCGGGATTATTAATCCCGTGTGCCACCGCAAGTAGTGAGACAGTAAGGACTTTTTATACCGCGTAGCCATTCTGTAGCTAAAGTAGTTATGGCTTAAAGAGACAATGGAAACCAATTCTACCAGCGAAGATAGCAACGGCCAGCAATTCAAAGCCGCCGGGGCGCCATTCGGTAATAAGAATGCTCTCAAGCATGGCCTTCATCACTACAAACCATGTTGGATGGTGATGGCTTAGATCAGAGATCAGGGCTCTTTAGGGCACTGCGTGAGAAAGAGCAGGAAATAATCACAGCGTTGGGTGGCGATCCATCACCGCAGGAACAAGCGATCATCGCAGACTCAGTCAAGAATATGCTCTATATCGCCAGCCTGGATAATTACCTGATGGGATTAAAAAGCCTGGTGCGCAAAGGTCGGCCGCATCCCGTGTTGGCGATCAGAACCCAGCTATCCGCCCACCTGCGCGAGAATCTCAAAACCCTTGGACTCAAGCGCGTAAGCAAGACGCTCACGGTACACGACCTGCTCAACGATAGCAGCGAGCAGGGCGACGATAAGCAATGAAAAAAAAATCATTGATGCCGCTTCTCCAGGAACATCGACCCCCGGCACCCCCCGATTCGGCATGCCACCCCCTCGTCGCAGGTATGGGTTTGTATCTGCCTCTTAATGGAAATCCATTTTTAGAAACTTTTATGCCGCCCCAATCGTGCACGATGGAAATGAGCAGGATGTGACAGCACGGCAAGGTAAAGGGCCGCATTAAGTGAGATCGTACGATCTAGCCATAGTGCACGATGTAGGAATGGCATCGTTGAAGGAAGACGAAAGTCTCACCGAGGCTTGTGCAAGTCCTTTGTGCGATGTCCGCTTTCAACAAACGGGCCTGGTGATGAAGCCGCGGCGTTTCTGTTCCGATGAATGTAAGCAGCACGCTTCGATTATCCGCAGGGCGGTGTCCCTCTTGGCCACGCTAGGAGAAGAGAGGGCCTGCGAGGTCTTTGTTGAGATGCTTCCCCGTGAATGAGCCTTATCCCCGCGTCACCGACATCATCTCGAAAAATTTAGGCTGGAATAAAGAGCCCCTTATGCGTTGGGCGAACCGGTGTGGGCTAGACGGTAAGCATTATCATGACGTCTCCGCCGCTGCAGCTCGCGCCGGTACTCTCTGTCACGCAATGATCGACGCCCATTTAAGGGGCGCATTCTATGACACTTCAAGCTGTGACGCTGACACGCTACTGAAGGTCCGAAGCGGCTTTGATAACTTCCTTGCCTGGCGGACAACGGTGACCCTGTTGCCGC
>DASPXM010000116.1:0-6893 GCA_035637295.1 Verrucomicrobiia bacterium | reverse complement strand
GCGGGTTTTGTTAGAGGAGCGGATGGGCGTGCCGGTTAAGTTAAGTGAACCATTTCGTGGCTTCAACGTGAACAAGAATATCGACCGCGACTATCTGGTTGAATCGGCGCCATACTTTGCGGTTGGAGCGGGTCTATCGATTCGGAGACCAGCGGATAAATGATTCGCATTAATCTACTACCATTCAAGGAACTCCAAGCCGAAGTCTCGCGGCGGCGCGAGATCGTAGTCGGTTCGGTGGTTTTGGGATCGGTGGTTCTCCTGCTAGCGGCAGCGTATGTATATCAAACGTTGGCTCTATCGCGGTTAGAAGAGGAACTCGCATCGCTGCGCGGCGAGATCCAAACGCTTAATCTTAAAGTGAAAGAAGTTGGAGATCTGCAAAATAGGATCAAAGACTTCAAAGGCAAGAATAAGATCATTGAGGAACTTAACAAGAAAAAGAGCGGACCCGTGCTGGTCATGGAGAGTCTTGCGAATGCAACACCCGCCAGCCTGTGGCTCACCGATCTCAGAGAAAGCGGCGGTGGTGTCACGATGAACGGTCTGGCGGTCGACAACCAGACGGTCGCGGATTTTATGAAAGCGCTCGCCGCCTCGAAATACTTTACCAGCGTCGAACTCGTCGAGACTACGCAGGGAGCCGGGCCGACCGCCTCGTTAAAAAGATTTTCAATCAAGACGGGCGTGCTTTACCGGCCGCCCGATCCCGCCTTACCGGACACCAAAGCAAAGGCACAGATACCGACAAAAACACAGGAGAAGAAGGGTTGAACCAGCTACTCGACAACATCCTCGAGCGGCCGAAGGCGCAGAAGATCGGAATTCTTGGTGTAACGATTATTTTGATCGTGGGGCTTTACTACAGTTTTTTATACATTCCTCGTTCAGACGAGATAGCGAAATTGGTCGACAGCGTTGAGATCGCGCGCAATGAAAAAATGGTCAAGGCGCAGAAGGCGGCAAACTTGCCGCGGCTGAGAAAGGACCTTCAACAACTCGACGCGGAACTCAAAAAAGCGGTAGCGCAACTCCCGGACAAAAGAGAAATCGCCGACCTTCTCCGCACCATTTCGGCGAAAGCCCAACAGGCGGGGCTCGTCGTTCTGTTGTTTCGCCCGCGCGCAGAAAACTATCAAGAATTCTACGCGGAGGTTCCCGTTGACATCAGCGTCAAAGGAAACTTTCGTAACACCGTCAGCTTCTTTGACGAAGTGGGCCGGCTCGACCGGTTGGTCAATATCGATAATATTGGTTTCAAGAATCCGACGGTGACTGGCGACAACGTCGTGCTGGAAACGACCAGTGTGGCGACTGCATTTCGTTTCCTGGATGACGCCGAGCGAAGAAAAATTGCCGAAGAAAAGGCCAAAGCCGCGAAGGCCAAGCGATAGCTGGAAATGATCAAGCCGCGCCAGATTTCTGCGATGCTTTTGATCCTATCCCTGACAGGGTTCGAAGCGGACGCTCGATGTGCAGAAGAAGCCATTCGCACGCCGTCGGAGCAAATGAAGGACGCCGTAGAGGAACTAAATAAGGCGCCAGCAACCATCGGCAAATCGCTGCAAGGGTTGACGGACGCGGCAAGAGCCAAACTGCAACAAACTTTGGGGAGCAAGGCAAAGGCGGACAGTAAAGTCGAACCGGTGGATCTTAACGTGCCGCAGAAAACTCCCGAGCCGGCTGCTGCCGCGCCGGCTTTGAAAGAGAATAGCCGTGACCCGTTTCGGCCCATGACGCTGCGTACAAGGGTCAATACCCGCCCGCGCGAGAATCTGTCGCCGCTCGAGCGGTTTGACCTGGGCCAGCTGAAAATCGTTGGCATCGTCTGGGATATTCGAGAGCCCAGAGCGATGATCGAGGACACAGCGGGACTCGGTTATGTCATAAGAGTCGGGACTCCAATCGGCAGTAACGATGGCAAGGTGAAAGCGATCCATCGCAACCAGGTTATCGTGGAAGAATTCTACGAAGATGCTTACGGTGCGCGAAAAACGCGCGATGTCAGCATGAAACTCTTGACGGAGTAGGGAGCATGAGAAGAACGAGGGGTGGTCCATCAATGGTTTGTTTCCAAGAGTGGAACGACAGATCTATGGCGAGCGGAGAGCTGCTCGCCCTGCTCGCTGCTTGTGTCATCTTCATCGCGACCATGGCTGGTTGTTCCGTCAGCGGAGATAAAAAAGCGCCGGACCAGCCGACGGCCGCCAAACCCGGTGCGGCTAAGGATGTTCCAAAGGACCTCAGTGCAACGGCTGGAGCGCTAACACTGCAGGACCTGTCAGTACGCGAAGACCGGGGCCAAACGATCTTACTTGCAAAGTTTTCACAACCCATATCGCAATTTCGTCATTTTCCGTTGCCAACCCCAGCCCGCATCGTTTTGGATATTTTCGGCGGTGCAAAGCGATCGGCGCAGCCTGAAAGCTATCGCATCGACACCAGTACAGTGGCGACTTTGAGAATGACTCAAGTTGAGGGCGGACTCCGGCTAACCACCGATATTGCCGGCGCGACGGTCCCAGCCTACACGATCACGCCGGAGGACGGCGGACTACGAATCGTCATAGGCACTGAGAATCCAAGCGCCACAGGAAGAAAAGATGTCACCGTGGTCCGGGGAGGCGTGCGCGCGGACATTCGAACGGCAGAGAGTTCGATCACGGCGTCTCAGGGCGCGGTGAAGTCTTTGGGAATGGACAAGGTGCCAGCGGACGACAAGAAATATAGCGGCCAGAAGATTTCTCTGGAATTCAAGGACGCCGATATCAAGAACGTCTTTCGGTTATTGGCTGAGGTTAGCGGCAAAAACATCGTTATTACCGATGACGTAAACAGAAAAGTCACGGTTCGTCTGATTGAAGTCCCGTGGGACCAAGCGATGGACCTGATTATCGACACCAACGGCCTAGGGAAAGACGAAACCGGCAATGTCATCCGCATCTCGACCGCGGGGCGGCTGAAATCCGAGAGAGACGCTCTAGCAGCCGCTAAAAAATCAGAGGAAAACCTGGAACCTTTACAAACGGCGTACTTGACCGTCAATTATGCGAAGGTCGTGAAAGGCCAAAATGACACCAACACCGACAAGGATCTGGTTGAAAAGGTCAAGGCTCTTCTCAGTCCGCGGGGCAAAATAGAAGCGGACCAGCGGACGAACACGTTGATCGTGCGCGATATCAAATCCAGCATTGACGACGTTCAGAGCCTCATCGGTAGACTCGACACCCGGACCCCGCAGGTGCTAATCGAATCTAATCTCATCGAAACAACGCCGACGTTTTCTCGGGCGCTCGGGATAGAAATGGAAGCCCTATTCAATAATGGCCGTGTTCGGACTAGTAACAGGTTCAGAGCAGACCCTCCGTTTGAAGGCTCTCCTCAGCCAACGCCGACGGTAAACCAGTTGATCATTCCGACTACCGGGTTTCGATTCGGATATTTTGGCAACAACATTACCCAGGTCTTATCAGCTGCTGAGGCCGAAGGTAACGTGAAGATTATTTCGCGTCCGTCGGTGGTGACTCTGAACAACGTCGAATCGCAGATCGAGAGCGCGAACATTGTAAGGATTCGAACCTCGGCTGCGACAGTAGGAGAAGCGGGAACGCTGCGAGAAATCAGGGCGGGAATAACACTAAAGGTGACACCCCAAGTTTCGGCTGATGGATTCGTTTTGCTGAACATCATAGCGAAGTCCAGCACCTTGGATTTCGGTCGAACCGTAGATGGCATCCCTCAGGAGAACACCCGCGAGGCCAAAGCCAATGTCTTGGTCAGAGACGGTGAAACGGTGGTGATCGGCGGCATCATGAAGGATACCAGCGCCAACTCGGATACTGGAGTTCCCTATCTCAAAGACATTCCAGTTCTTGGTTGGTTATTTAAGAAGGCTTCCTGGCAAAAAGATTTCGAGGAACTCGTTGTCTTCATAACTCCGCGAATCATGGCTGCGGGGTCGGAGAACCTGCCGACGGCAGATCAATTATGGCGCGATCAATTGAAACAGACGGATGGAACGGCGCCTGCGACCACGTCTTCGCTGAAGCCCTAGCCTCGCCAAATCGAATCGGGTAGATTACCCGCATGTTACGTTACTTCACTGCGGGCGAGTCCCACGGTCCCTGTCTGACGATGATCATCGATGGGGTGCCGGCGGGTTTTCCCATTGATATCAACAAGATCAGTCATGACCTTTGGCGCCGCCAGCAAGGTTACGGGCGCGGCGGGCGGATGTTGATTGAGAAAGACGAAGCGCAAGTGCGGTCGGGAATTCGCTGGGGCGAAACAATCGGCTCGCCGGTCGCATTGGGGATCGAAAATCGTGATTGGAAAAACTGGACGAAAAAGATGTCCGCCTTCCCCGAAGACCGCGATGACAAGATCGCGGTCACCAAACCTCGCCCCGGTCACGCTGACCTAAACGGCGTGCTTAAGTACGACCGTCAGGACATCCGCGATATTCTCGAGCGCGCCAGCGCGCGCGAGACCGTTGCCCGAACCGCCGTCGGCTCATTTTCCAAGCAACTTCTCGCACCATTCGGCGTTCGCGTGATCGGATATATTCGTTCCATAGGCAATGTGTCGGCGAATTTGAGCGACCTGACTTACGATGAAATTCATGCCAAGTCGGAGGAGTCGCCGGTGCGAACAGCTGATAGTGAGGCCGAGCAGAAAATGATCGCTTTGATCGAAGAGTGCAAAAAAGAGGGAAACACCCTGGGAGGAATTTTCGAAGTCGTGGCGCTGGGACTGCCTCCCGGACTGGGAAGCCACACCCAGTGGGACCGCAAGCTCGATGGCCGATTGGCCCAGGCGTTGATGAGCATTCAAGCGATGAAAGGCGTCGAAATCGGCCTGGGCTTCGATATGGCACGCCGGCGTGGCTCGCAAGTGCACGATGAAATCTTCTTCGACCCAGCTAAGGATGTGACCGAAGGAACGCCGAGGATCGTGCCCACGGGATTTTACCGCGGCAGCAACAACTCCGGCGGCACAGAGGGCGGCATGACAAATGGCGCGCCGCTGGTTGCCCGGGTCGCCATGAAGCCGATTTCCACCTTGATGAGTCCGCTGCAGTCGGTCGATTTGCGGTCCAAGCGACCCGCCGATGCTTCGGTCGAGCGCTCCGATGTTTGCGCCGCTCCGGCTGCCGCCGTTGTCGGCGAAACCGTGGTCGCGTTCGAGATCGCGAGAGCGTTTCTGGAAAAATTCGGTGGCGACTCGTTGCGCGAAATTAGGCGCAACTATGAAAGCTATCTAGAGCAAATCAAGAATTACTAGCCCGTTGCCGAAAACGCTGATGCAAAACATCGCGCTCATCGGTTTCATGGCCGTGGGGAAGAGCGCTGTTGGGCGAAACCTGGCAAAGAAATTGCGCCGCCGTTTCGTCGATCTCGACAGACTTATCGAAAAAACCGTGGGACTGAAAGTGCACGAGATTTTTGTCCAAAAAGGCGAGCCTTATTTCCGCCAGCTGGAAAAACAGACGCTAGCTACGATTCTGCAAAAAAAAGGACAGGTCATCGCGACCGGGGGCGGGATCATCATGGATGATGAGAACCTGATGCTGCTGCGGGACCGAACGTTGCTCATCGGACTTACCGCGTCCGTCGATGCGTTGCTATCCCGGGCGGGAAATGGTTCCAAACGGCCTCTGCTCAAAGGAGCCAATCGCAAAGAGCGTGTTGCGGAACTGTTGATGCAGCGAGAGAGCCGATACGCTCAAGCCGATGTTACAATCGATACCAGCGAACTGACTTTGGATCAGGTGGTGGAGAAAATTATTCAATTTATCGCGTCTAAGAATTGAAATCATGCAAACCTTGACTGTCAATCTCGGCGATCGCTCTTATCCCATTCATGTTGGCGCGGGACTCTTGGAACGGGCGGGCGAGTTGCTCCAGCAGGCCGGTGTGCGCGGCAAAGTGGCCGTCGTGACGAATCCCACGGTGGCGCAGCTCTATCTTGATCCGATTCATGAAGCGTTGACCAACGCCGAATTCGAAGTCACGCCGATTCTTGTGCCCGATGGTGAAGAACATAAGAATCTCAAATCGCTGGTGAGCATCTACGATCGTTTGATCGGCGAGCGCTTTGAACGGAAATCTTGTGTGCTGGCACTCGGCGGCGGCGTTGTTGGAGACGTCGCCGGCTTCGCCGCGGCAACTTATCTTCGTGGCGTCTCGTATGTCCAAGTGCCGACGACTTTGCTGGCACAAGTGGATTCGAGCGTCGGCGGCAAGACTGGCATTAATCATGAGAGTGGCAAGAATTTGATCGGCGCCTTTTATCAGCCAAAGCTGGTTCTCATCGACGTCGCTGTCCTTAGGACCCTGCCACACAGGGAGCTTGTCGCGGGTCTCGCGGAAGTCATCAAGTACGGGATTATCCAGGATCCGGCGCTTTTCGAACTGCTGGAACAGAGGATGGAGAAACTTCTCGGCTCCGATCGCGAGCTCCTGAGCCAAGTCATCGCGGTCTCTTGCGCGATCAAAGCGCGGGTCGTGGAGGCCGACGAGCGTGAGGATGATTATCGCGCGGTGCTTAATTTCGGTCATACCATCGGTCACGCGTTGGAAACGGTGACCGGTTACCGGCAAGTGCTTCACGGCGAGGCGGTTGCAGTCGGTATGGTAAAGGCGGTCGCGTTATCGGTGCAGCAGGGGTTCTGCGATACGGCGAGTTTCAACCGGGTGGCTGCTTTGGTTAGAAAGGCCGGCTTGCCGGTGGAAATACCGCCGGGTGTTTTGCCACAGAATTTGATTCAAGCAATGGAAGTCGACAAAAAAGTCGCCGGGGGCAAAATAAAATTCATCATGTGCGAAGGCATTGGCAAAACCCGATTTCATTGGTTGGCGCCCAACGAGGTTCTCAGCGCGCTCGGCGTTTAG